>NZ_JAHDTH010000118.1 GCF_018531445.1 Pseudonocardia lacus | reverse complement strand
CGCGGGCGGTGGTGTTGCAGCGCGGGCGGTGGTGTTGCAGCGCGGGCGGTGGTGTTGCAGCGCGCCGGCGGGCTGCGACGACTCACCCGGCCCTGCGCGGCGCACCTGGGTCTGCGAGGACGCGCCGGGCCGGGCTTGCGGCGCCGGGAGCCCGCAGGGCGGGGCCGGGTTCGCAGGGTGGGGTGGGGCTCGCAGCGTGGGCTGTGGTGGCGCAGCGCGCCGGCGGGTTGCGAGGACGCAGTCGGTGCTGTGCGGGGCTGCTGGGTCTGCGAGGACGCGCTCGGGGTGGAGCGGCTGGATCTGCGGGGACGGGGACGGGGACGGGGTCGGGGTCGGGGTCGGGGGGAGCGGCGGTTGCGCTTTCGTCTCGGCGTGTTGCGAATCCGGCGGGTCGAGCGAGTGATCCATCACATATCTTCATCGCGCGGCCGTCCGCAGGAGGACCTCATGCGTTCCACCCTGTCCAGGGTGTTCGTCCCGCTGGCCCTCGCGGCCGCGCTCCTCGCCGGGTGCAGTTCGACCGTCACCGGCTCCCCGGCACCGGTGGGCGGCAGCCCGGCGGCGCCCGGTGGGCTGGTCGAGGCGCAGGAGCAGGCCGAGGACATCGTCGAGGGCGGGGCGCCGCAGGAGAGCCTCGACGTGTGCGCGCTGCTGCCCGCGGCCGACGTGGAGGCGCTGGTGGGGTCGGGCGTGCAGGGCGTCGCGAGTGACGCGATCAACGGCAACAGCTGCGCGTGGGAGAACCAGGAGACGTACCACTCGGTGACGGTGGAGATCGGCCAGCCGGGGACGGCGCCGGGCGGGCAGCTGCCGCCGTGGGAGACGTTCCTGGGCGAGGAGCGTTCGCTCGGCGACGGTATGCGCGAGGGCCCCGGTGGGGGGATCGAGTTCGTGGCCGGCGACCGCGACTGCTTCCTGCAGGTGGTGACCGAGGACCTGGGCGGCGGCGACGACGAGGCGAAGGCGGTCGAGTTCGCGCAGGTCATCCGCGGGAAGCTCTGACATCGCGGCCGCCCGGGGCACGATGGGGCCGTGAAGGTTCGCATCGGCATCGGTCTCGGCCAGGCGTCCGACGAGGGCGCGGGGGCGGCGCTGGCCGCCGTCGACCACCACGGGTTCGACTCGCTGTGGGTGTCGGAGGTGCTCACCTCGCCCGCCCCCGACCCGTTGCTGACGCTGGCGTCCCTGGCCGGCGCGTACCCGCGCAAGCGGCTGGGGGCGACGCTGGTGCTGCCGGGGCGCAACCCGGTGCGGCTGGCGAAGTCGCTGGCGACGCTCGACCACCTCATCGGCGGGCGGCTGCTGCTGGCGTTCGTGCCCGGGCTCGCGCAGGGCGTCGAGCGCGAGGCCATAGGCGTGCCGGTGGCCGAGCGCGGGCGGGCGATGGACGAGGCGCTGCCCAAGCTGCGCCGGTGGTGGGCGGGCGAGGAGGTCGACGGCATCCGGGTCGAGCCGCGCCCGGTGCAGGAGCCGCTGGAGCCGTGGCTGGCCGGCATCGCGCCGGCGTCGCTGCGCCGCTGCGGCCGCTACGGCGACGGCTGGCTGGGCGCGTTCTGCACGGTCGAGGAGGCGGTCGAGGCGAAGCGGGTGATCGACGAGGCGGCCGCGGCGGCGGGCCGGGAGGTCGACCCCGAGCACTTCGGGATGAGCATCGGCTACGCCCACGCCGATCCCGACGGCGCGCGCATCGCGGCCATCGCCGCCCGCACGAAGGCGCGCGACGTCGACCCGCGCGACCTGCTGCCCGTCGGTCTCGACGCCGTGCGCCGGCGGGTCGAGGAGTTCGTCGAGCGGGGCATCTCGAAGTTCGTGCTGCGCCCGGTCGACGCCCGCGGCAGCTGGGACGACGAGCTGGGCGCGCTGGCCGCGGCGGTGGGCGACCTGCAGACCTGACGCCGACCCTCGCCTACCGGACGATCGATCAGTAAGTTCCACGGGGGTTGCCGCTCGACACCGTGGGAGGACGTCGCGCATGACCGTCGTCGACGAGAAGGGCTCCGGCGAGTACCGGAGCCGGGTCCGGGAGTGGTTGGGCGCGCACGTGCCGCCGCCGACCGCGGGCCTGCCGCCCGCCGAGGTGCTCCGGATCGCCAAGGAGTACCAGGCGGCGCTGTTCGAGGCGGGGTTCGCCGGCATCACCTGGCCGAAGGAGGTCGGCGGGCAGGGGCTGGGCCCGGCCGAGCAGCAGGTGTTCTCCGAGGAGGCGGCCGACTACGACCTGCCGACCTACCCGCTGACGATCGGCATGGGCATGTGCGGGCCGACCCTGGTCGACCTGGGCACGCCCGAGCAGAAGCAGCGCTACCTGCCCAAGCTCCTGCGCGGCGACGAGGTGTGGTGCCAGCTGTTCTCCGAGCCGGGCGCCGGCTCGGACGTCGCCAGCCTGCAGTCCAGGGCCGAGCGCACCGACGACGGCTGGGTGCTCAACGGCCAGAAGGTCTGGACGACCAACGCGCAGTGGGCCGACTTCGGCGCGGTGCTCGCCCGCACCGACCCCGACCAGGTCAAGCACGCCGGCATCACCATGTTCATCGTCGACATGCACGCGCCCGGCGTCACGGTCCGCCCGCTGCGCGACATGTCGGGCAAGTCGCCGTTCAACGAGGTCTACTTCGACGACGTGCACCTCCCGGCCGACGGTGCCATCAGCCCCGTGATCGGCGAGGTGGGCCGGGGCTGGCAGGCCGCGGTGACGATGCTCGGCCACGAGCGCGTGTCGATCGGGGCGTCGCGCCCGTCGCGCAGCAACTCGCTGGGCTTCGACGCGGTGCTCGCGCTCGCCCGCCGCGAGGGCGCCACCGCCGACCCGGCCAACCGCGAGCGGCTCGCCGAGCTCTACGCCCACGAGCGCGCCCTGCAGCTGCTCAACGCCCGGATGCGCCAGGAGACGCAGGCCGGGCGCCCGCCCGGGGCCCGCGGGTCGGTGGCGAAGTTGGCCGGGGCGCTGCAGCTGCGCCGGGCCATCGCGGTGGTCGGTGAGCTGGCCGGCGCCGACGTGGTGGCCTGGGACCCCGACGACGCGCTGAGCGCCGACGTGGCGCAGGGGATCAACTCGGCGCCGGCCTCCAGCATCGCCGGCGGCACCAACGAGGTGCAGCACAACATCATCGGTGAGCGGATCCTCGGGCTGCCCAAGGAGCCGCAGGTCGACCGGGACATCCCGTTCCGGCAGCTCAAGGTGGGGACGCAGGGGGGCGCGCGATGAAGCTGGTGCTCGACGCCGAGCAGGAGGACCTGCGCTCCGCGGTCCGGCGGCTGCTGGCCGACCGCTCGTCCCCGGCCACCGTGCGCGAGGTGATGGCGTCCGAGCGCGGCGACGACCCGGGGCTGTGGAAGTCGCTGGCCGACCTGGGCCTGCTCGGGCTGGTCGTGCCGGAGGACTTCGGCGGCGCGGGCGCCGGGCACGTCGAGCGGGCGGTGGTGCTGGAGGAGCTGGGCCGCGCGGTCACGCCGACCCCGTTCTTCGCCTCGGCCGTGCTGGCGACCGACGCCCTGCTCGCCCTGGACGACGACGCCGCGCGGGCCGAGCTGCTGCCCGCGCTGGCCGGCGGCGAGAAGGTCGCCACGGTCGCCGTGGCCGAGGGCGGCGGCCCCTGGGACCGCACCGGCGGCGCCACCACGGCGACCGAGCGCGACGGCGGCTGGCGGCTCGACGGCACGAAGACCCCGGTGCTGGCCGGGATGGTCGCCGACGTCGTGCTGGTCCTGGCGGGCACGCCGGACGGTCCCGGCTGGTTCGCCGTGGACGCCGCCGCCGACGGGCTCACCCGCACCGCGCTGACCGGCCTGGACCCCACCCGCCGGTTCGCCCGGCTGGCCTTCGCGGCCACCCCGGCCCGCCGGCTGGTCTCGGCCGACCCGGGCGCGGCGCTGGACCTGGTCGCCGACCTGGCGGCCGTCGCGCTGGCCGCCGAGCAGGTGGGCGTCATGCAGCGCGCGCTGGAGCTGACCGTGGACTACGCCAAGGTGCGGGTGCAGTTCGGCCGGCCGATCGGCTCGTACCAGGCGGTCAAGCACGGCCTGGCCGACGTCTACTCGGCGTGGGAGCACTCGCTGTCGGTGCTGCGCCACGCGGCCTGGACCGCCGACCACGACCGCGCCGGGCTGCCGCTGGCCGCCGCGCTGGCCCGGACCTACATCGGGCCGGCGTGCTTCGAGGCGGGCAACGCGATGGTCCAGTACCACGGCGGCATCGGCTACACCTGGGAGCACGACGCGCACCTGTACTACAAGCGGGCCAAGAGCGCGCAGCTGTTGTTCGGGCCGCCGTCCGCGCACCGCGCCCGACTCGCCGACCGGCTGGGGATCTGACCGACCCCTCCGGGTTCCGGCCTTCCGTCCGGCCGCCCCTCTCGCGCCGTCGCGGGCGGGGTGGCAGTCTCGGTCGTCCGTGCCGGCAGCGCTGCGAGGAGGCCCCGTGGAGTCCGCCATACCCCCGCAGCTGAGCGTGCCGCGCACCCGGCACCCGCGGGTGCCCGACGACTACGAGCCGTGGTTCCCCTCGTTCGTCGCCCGGCACCGCACCTCGGTGAAGCGGCTGGTGATGGCGTACCTGGGCACCCAGGAGGGCCGCGCACCCGCCTGGCTGGACGCGGCGATGAGCGCCCCGGACGGGCCCCGCCACCACGACCTGGCCGTGCCGGCCTGGCCGGAGCCGGGCGGCCCGCGCGACATCGTCGCCGTGGGCTACTGGGACGACCCCGCCGCGTTCGACCGCTGGTTCACCCGCCACCGCGAGCCGTGGCTGTCCGGCGGGGCGGGCGACGGCCGCTGGGTCGAGGTGGTCCGCCCGGCGGTCGAGCGCTACGAGACGATCTTCGGGCGGCGCAGCCGGCCGGAGGGGGTGGCCGTGCTGGCCGCCGGGTTCAGCGGGCCGGTGCGCGAGCACGGCTACTGGGGCGCCATGCGCGACCGGATGCCGGCCTCGCAGAACGACCCGCTGCACGACCCCGGGCCGGTGGACGTCGAGCGGCGCGGCGACCGGGCCCGCGTCCGCCCGCGCGGCAGCGTCTGCCTGATCCGTTCCGGGCAGGACTGGTCCGACAGCGGCGGCGACGAGCGCCGGGCCTACCTGGAGGTGATCGAGCCGGCCCTGCGCGAGGGCATGGACTTCCTGCGCGACCGCGGCCGCGGGCTGGGCTGCCTGGCCAACCGCTACCTGCGCGTCGTCGACCGCGCCGGGCGGCCGGCCGCCCGCAGCTACGGCGCAGGCTGGTGGCGCAGCATGGCCGACCTGGAGCGCTGGGCCGAGTCCCACCCGACCCACCTGGCGATCTTCAGCGCGTTCGGCCGGCTGGCCGCGGCCCGCCGCGACGCCCTGGAGCTGCGGCTCTACCACGAGGTGGCCGTGGCGAAGCCGGACGAGCAGTGGTTCGAGTACGTCGACTGCCACCCGCGCACCGGCCTGCTGGCCGCGGCCCCCGACTGACCCCACCGGCATGCACTTCTACGCACTGGCGGTCATCCCCGGCGACGGCGACGTCGACCGGCTGGTGGCCGAGGCGCTGGCCCCCTACGACGTCCGCCGCGAGGTCGAGCTGCTCGCGGGCGAGGACGGCGAGGCGCACTGGTACAACCCGGACGGGCTGTGGGACTGGTTCCAGATCGGCGGGCGCTGGACCGGCGTGCTGTCGGGCTACCGGCCCGCCGACGACCCGGCCCTCACGCGGAGCTGCCGGTGGTGCGCCGGCACCGGCCGGCGCGACGACGAGGTCGGCCGCGAGCGCCGCGCCGCCGACCCCGCGTTCACCTGCAACGGCTGCGACGGCCGCGGCGAGATGCTGGCCTGGCCCACCGAATGGCCCCGCCACCACGGCGACGTGCTCGACGCGCTCGACGTGCTGGTGCGCATCTCCGACGTGCCGGACGAGGCCGTCCCGTTCGCGATCATGGTGCACGGCAGCGAGCGGGCGGTGCTGATGGAGCGCTTCGACGGCACGCGCATCCGCGTCGAGCGGGACACCGCGGGGATGCGCCGCGAGCTGGCCGACACCCTGTCGGCGCGGATGCGCGAGGGCCACGCCGACCGCGTCGTCGTCGTCGACTACCACGGCTGAGCGGCCCCCAGTTCGGTGCCGGCGATCCAGCCCCAGGTCAGCGCCGATCCGATGGTCGCACCGGGGGAGACCGTGCCCGGGCCGATCGGCGCGGCCATGGCGTTGCCGGCGGCGTGGAGGCCGGGGACGGGCTGGCCGTCCCAGTCGAGCACCCGCGCCGAGGCGTCGGTGCGCGGCCCGCCCTTCGTCCCGACCAGCCCGGCGTGCACGAGCACGGCGTGGAACGGCCCGCGGTCGAGCGGCCCGAGGTTGGGGTGCGGCGCGGTGGGGTCGCCGCCGAGGCGGTCGTAGGGGGTGGCGCCGCGGCCGAACTCGGGATCGACGCCCTCCGCCGCGGTGGCGTTGAAGCGGGCGACGGTCTCCACCAGGCCGGCGGGATCGATGCCGGCGAGCTCGGCCAGCTCGTCGAGGGTGTCGGCGGTGCGCACCCACGGCGGCAGCGGCGCGCCGGGCGCGGCGCCGGCCAGCGGGTAGCGCTCGCGGTACCCGGCGTCGACGACCGCCCAGGCCGGCAGGTTGCGCGGCGTGCCGGTGGCCGGGTCGGTCTCGGCGAGGGCGAGCGCGCAGTTGTGGCTGGACTCGTCGACGAACCGGCGCCCGTCGCGGTTCACCCAGATCACCCGGGGCAGCATGCGTTCGGCGATCACCAGTTGCGGGCGGGGGACGTCGCTGCCGGGCCAGAGGGCGTAGGGATCGGCGAGCACGGGCCACGACCAGCTCTCGGCGAGGTGCGCGGGCGCGGCCCCCGCCGCCATGGCCATGCGCAGCGCGTCGCCGGTGCCGACCGGCGGGGACACCGGGTGGGCGACGGCGGCGCCGAGCAGGTCGGGGCGCAGCCGGGCGTCGTGCTCGAACCCGCCGCAGGCCAGCACCACGCCGCGGGCCGCCCGGACGTCGCCGTCAGCGGTACGCACGCCGCCTACGCCGCCGTCCGGGCGGGTGAGCAGGCCGGTGACGCGGCGACCGCGGTGCAGGGCGACGCCGGCGTCGCGGCAGCCGTGCAGCAGCCCCACGACGAGCCCCGCGCCGAGCGCCACCCGACCGGCGGCGGCCCGCCCGGAGAGCAGGTCGTGCGGGAGCTCGCCGCCGATCATCAGCCCGAGGCGCTCGACCTCGGCGTTGGTGAGCAGCGGCGGGTACGGCGGCGGCCAACCGATCTCCTCCCACGGCCCCAGCTCGCCGGTGGCGACGGGGGCGACGTCGATGTTGCGCCCGCTCCGCCCGTCGGCGAAGGAGTCGGCCGCGCCCATCACCTGCCAGCGGATGGGGGAGTGCGCCTGCACGAACGCCGCCATCCGCGGCGCCGCGAACACGAACGCCCGCAGCAGTTCGGGGTCGCGCCCGCCGGTGTGGGCCAGCAGGTAGGCCAGCACGTCCTCGGGGTCCTCGGCCGGACCGAGGTGGTGGCCGGGCACCCATGCCTGGCCCCCGGACACCCCGGTGGTGCCGCCCCAGCGGTCCTGGGCCTCCAGCAGCAGCACCCGGGCGCCGCCGACGGCCGCCGCCAGTGCGGCGCTCAGCCCGGCCGCGCCCGAGCCGACCACGACCACGTCCGTCTCGGCGGGGATGCTCCGATCGTCGTCCACGCGCTCATCCTGGCGGGCGACCCGGCCGGGGTCGTGCAGGTTTCGGAGCCCGCCTGGTCAGGCCGGCCGGTCGATCCGTTCGCGGCACTCGACGCAGCCGGCGCGGCAGCCCGCGCAGACGCCGCCGGCGGGGATCGGGGAGCCGGCCGCCTCCTCGTGCACGCGCGACAGGCTCCACCCGAACGCGGCGAGCACGAAGAGGACGCTCAGCGGGATGGCCAGTTCCGACCGCTCGGACAGCGCCCACGCCGACAGCACGGCGGTGAGGGCGGTGAGGAGGAAGAGCCCGCGGGAGGTGAACAGGAACGCCACCGTTGCATCTTCGCGGGTGGTCGTTACCTCCCGGTGACCGGGTGGTGGGCCGATCGGGTGTGATCGTCCGTTGGTAGTGGTGCTCGGGCGCGTTGTGCGACCTGCTGATGGCCCGAACGAGTGATCATCGCCCGAGGCGTGACCACCCGGCCACGCAACGTTTCTCTTGTCTGTTGCAACGCTCAGTGCATATGGTGCACGGCGTGAGTGGGTCCGGTCACAGCGACGCGATCACGGACGCCCGCCCGGGCGCCGCCACGGCGCTGCGCCTCGCCCGCCGCACCTTCATGGCCGGCGACCGCATCGACGTGCAGGCACTCGCCGCCGACCTCGGGGTCGACCGGACCACCCTGTTCCGCTGGGTCGGCAACCGCGACCAGCTGCTCGTCGCCGTGCTGACCTCGCTGGCCGACCCCACCCTGCGCGACGCCGCCGCGGCCGCCGGGGGCGTCGGGCCGGAGCGGATCGGCCGGATCGTGCGGCTGTTCTCCCAGGCGCTGATCGACGCGCCGTACTACCGGACGTTCCTGCGCCGCGAGACCGAGCGCGCGCTGCGGCTGATCACCACGAAGGCCAGCCCGCTGCAGCAGCACGTCGTCGCGTCCTTCGAGCGGCTGCTGGAGCAGGAGCGCGACCGCGGGCACCTCGACCCCGCGCTGGAGCTGCACGACCTGGCCTACCTGGTCGTGCGGATCGCCGAGTCGTTCATCTACGCCGACCTCATCACCGGCGACCCGCCGGACGCGGCCACGGCCGGGCTGGCCATCGCCGCGCTGCTGCGCGGGTCCGAACGCGCCTGACCCCCGACCACCCGTCCCGATCACTCGACGAGGAGAACCGATCATGGCCGAGCTGCAGGGCACCTGCGACGACCGCTTCCGCGCAGCGCGCGCGGCGCTGCAGGACAACATCGACTCCGGCGAGGAGCTGGGCGCGTCGCTGGTGCTGGACATCGACGGGGAGGTCGTCGTCGACCTGTGGGGCGGCCACCGCGACGCCGCGCGCACCGTCGCCTGGGACGAGCACACGATCACCAACGTCTGGTCGACGACCAAGACCGTGACCAGCCTGGCCGCGCTGATGCTGGTCGACCGCGGGCAGCTCGACGTGCACGCGCCGGTGGCCCGGTACTGGCCGGAGTTCGCGGCCAACGGCAAGGACGGTGTGCTGGTGCGCCACCTGCTGTCGCACACCTCCGGCGTCTCGGGCCTCGAGCATCCGGCCGCGATGGAGGACCTCTACGACTGGGACAAGTCGACCGCCCGTTTCGCCTCCCAGGCGCCCTGGTGGGAGCCGGGCACCGCGTCCGGCTACCACGCCGCCAACTTCGGCCACCTCATCGGCGAGGTGGTCCGGCGCGTCTCCGGGAAGCCGTTCGGGCAGTTCGTCGCCGAGGAGATCGCCGGCCCGCTGGGCGCGGACTTCCAGATCGGGGCCGTCGAGTCCGACTGGGACCGCATCGCCGAGGTCGTCCCGCCGCCCCCGGCGCCCTTCGACCTGGAGGCCGCGGGCACGGACAGCCCGGTCTACAAGACCTTCACCGGCCCCGCGGTAGCCGCGGAGTACGCCAACACCCCGGCCTGGCGGCACGCGGACATGGGGGGGCTCAACGGCCACGGCAACGCCCGCTCGGTGGCGCGGATGCTGTCCGCGATCAGCCTCGGCGGCTCGGTGGACGGGGTGCGGCTGCTCGGCCAGGACACCATCGACCTGATCTTCGACGAGCAGGCTCACGGCGTCGACCTGGTCCTCGGCGTGCCGCTGCGCTGGGGCATCGGCTACGGCCTGCCCCAGGCCGACACCCTGCCCTGGATCCCCGACGGCCGGATCTGCTTCTGGGGCGGCTGGGGCGGATCCATGATCATCATGGACCTCGACCGGCGGGTGACGATCTCCTACACGATGAACAGCATGGCCGCGGGGATCATCGGCTCGCCGCGGAGCGCGGCGTACACCGCGGCGATCTACGAGGCCCTGGCCTGATCGCCGTCGAGAACGACGTTGTCGTGATCCACAGGGCCCGTTGATCACGGCAACGTCGTTCTCGACGGGTGGGGGGCGCAACTGCGTTGCGATCGCGGGGGCGGCTCGCCATCATGGGGACATGGCCGCCCTGCGCTCGCACCTGGAGCGCTTCTGGCCGTCCCGCCGGGAGAGCGCGTTCGACGAGGCCTGTCGCTGACGCCGCAGCGTCCAACCACCCTCGTCCCACCTCCCATCGGAGCCCTCCGTGACCGTCCTGTCCACGCCCCCTCCCCGACCGTCCAGGTCCGAGCGCCGCGACGCGATCGGCGACCGGCTGCTCGACGCCCTCGAGTCCATCGTCGCCCGGCACCGGTCGCTGGCCTCCTCCGAGCCGACCGACCTGCACGCCGAGCTGATCGCGGCCGAGGTCGCCCACCAGCTCGCGCTCACCCGCTCGGAGCTGCGCCGGATCCCGTTCCTGCGGCCCGGCGAGTAACGGGCGGGACGAGCGCGGCTCTCGTCCGATCCGGTTGGACGAGAGCCGCTTTCGTCCTGACGGCCGGGGCCTTGGGGGGTGTGCGCTGCGAGCCCCGGGCTCCTTCGCGATCAATGCGACTCTCGGTCGGCCCCCTCGGCCGAGGGTGCTGATCGCTCAGCCCGCAGCCGCTCGACATCGGCGACCAGCCGGCCCCGCACGTGCGTGATCAGCCGGTACAGGTCCGGGCAGTAGACGCTCGGGTTGGCGAAACCCGAGTCCGCGCGCCAGCGCTGGGTGTGCGCCCCACCGCCGCAGACCTCGACGATCGCGCAGGCCCGGCAGGTGTCGGAGAGCCCGGCGGCGCCGGCCTGGCGCTCGCGGACCAGCGGGTGCCCCAGCGCGGCGTCGAACGGGTCATCGGCGACGGTGAGGCCGGTGGCGCCGGCGCCGGGGAGGGTGGCGGTGAGGGCGTCGCAGACGTCGATGGCGCCGTCGGTCTGCACGACGATCGACGCGGACGGGAGCAGGCCGGTGCCGGTGACCGTGGCCCGGCCGCCCAGCAGCAGGTTGAGGATGTCGTCGAAGAGCCGGACGGAGGTCTCCCGGACGGGGTGGTCGTACCAGCGGTCGAAGGCGCGGCACAGCCAGTCGCCGTAGGGGGTGTCGGGGGAGCCGGGGACGCGCCCGGGGGGCGGCGCCGACCAGTTGCCCTCCGGCAGCAGGAAGTCGACCTGCGGCGGGTCGTGCGCGATCAGGGCCTCGTAGGTGGTGACCGGGTCGTTGGCGAGGTCGACGGTGCACAGCAGGCCGGCGTAGGCGGGGGCGTTCTCCGGGCGCCGGAGCTCGTCGAGGGCGGCGGAGACGGCGGCGTGCGTGCCGGTCCCGGAGCGGCGCCTGCGGTGGCGGTCGTGGGCGGCGGCGTCGCCGTCGAGGCTGACGCCGATCCGCACGTCCAGGGCGCGGAGCCGGGCGACGCCGGCGGGGTCGAGCCGCACGGCGTTGGTCTGCACGCCGAAGCGCAGGTCGGTGAGGTGCCCGGCGGCGCGGCGGATGGTGCGCACGCAGTGCTCGATCTCGTCGAGGCCGGCCAGCAGGGGCTCGCCGCCGTGCAGGGCGACGCCCACCGCGGGGAGCGTGTGCGCGCGTACGTGCTCGGCGATGCGGTCGGCGGCCTGGTCGACCGTGCGCCGCGACATGACGGCGGGCCGGTCGGCCCAGCTGCGGTCGCCCAGCGTGTAGACGTAGCAGTAGTCGCAGGCGAGGTCGCAGCGGCTGTGCACCTTGAGCAGGAACTGGTGGAACGGGTGCGGCGCCGGTCGCGACTGCTCGTGCACGGCGCTCCGACTCCGGCGGTGACCCGACGGGTTACGGTCCCGTGGAGGTGCGCTCACCGCCTGTGACGTGGACCCTCACTCTAAAGCAGGCGCTCCGGACGGGGAACCGGATACGGACGCGGGGCTCTCACCGTGGGTGCGGTTAAGCTCACGGCGTGAGGCCGAGGACGTCCGCCGCGCCGCCGGCACCCCCAGCCGGTCCGCCGCCCGACGTGCGGGTCGACGCCTCCGACCTGGACGACCTGCTGACCGCGCTGCCGCGCACGGCCCTGGGCGAGGCGCTGCGCCGCGCCCGCCGCGAGCGCGACCTCCCGCCGGCCACCGGCGCGAAGTACCAGCGGGCCATGGAATGACCGGGCCGACCGGTGCGCCGGCGCGGTTCACCACGTTCCTGCCGGTGTCCTCGGCCGTGCCGTCGTCCTCGCTGGTCGCCGACGTCGCCCTGCTGCTGGCCGGGGCCGGGCGCGCCGTGCTGGTCCTCGACTGGTCGCTGGGCGAGGCGGGGGTGCGCTCGTGCCTGCGCCGCGTGCCGGCACGCAGGCTGCCGGTCGGTGAGCTGGCCGCGCCGGTGCGCGAGGCGCTGCGGCGCACGTTCGGCACACCGCGGGGGGTCGACCCGTTCGACGGCGCCGACCGCTTCGACAGCGTCGACCCGCTCGACGCGGTCGACCGGTTCGACGACCTCGGCGACGCGGAGCGCTACGGCGCGTGGTGGCGCCACCGGATGCACGCCGTGCCGGGCGTGCTCGACGTGGCCGCGCTGGCCGACCCGGCCGGCCCGGGCGCCGGGCGGGCCTCGGACGGGCAGCTCGACCGCCAGATCCAGCAGCTGGCCGGCGCGCTGCGGGTGGGCTGCCCGTACGACCACGTCCTGCTGCACGGCCCCCGGCCGGGCGCGGCCAGCGGCGTCGAGCTGGTCGCGGGGGTCGCCGACGCCGTCGTGGTCACGGTGGCCGCGGTGCCCGACGCCCTCGACCTGGCCCAGCGCGCCGCGACCGACCTGCTCACCCGCCGCCCGTACGACCTGGAGATGGTGGTCGCCGCGATCGACCTCGGCGGCAGCGGCACCGTGCGCCGGGGCAGCGGCCGGGAGCTGACCGCGCGCCTGCTGGCCGACCTGACCCGGCCGCGGGTGATCGGGCCCGATGTCGCGGCGGTGACGATGGCCTACGGCGTGGAGTCGGCCTCCGGCGACGCGCTCACCGTCCTGGTCGACGCCGACGGCCCCGCCGGGCGCGACCGGCGCCGCATCGCCGAGCTGGTGGCCGGCGGCGAGGACGTGCCGGCGCTGCCCGAGCGGCTGCGCGCCCACTTCGGCAACGTGCTGGGCGCCGCCGCCGACGCGGGCACCTACTGGCTGGCCTACGCCCCGCCCGACCGCTCGTGGGCCGATCGGATCGCCGGCCTGCTGCGCGACGCCGGCGTGCCCACCCGCCGCTACCCCGGGGCGGGGGAGGCCGGGCCCGGCCCGCGCGACACGGTGGTCGCCGTGGCCTCGCCGCGGCTCGCCGGCGACGACCGGCTGCTCGACGCCCTGGCCGGGCACGGCGACACCGGGCCGGCGGTGGTGGCGGTCGTCGTCGAGTCGGTTCCGGCCGGGCTGCTGCGCGGGCGCCGCCGCGTCGACCTGGCCCGGCTCCCGCCGGAGGACCGCCGCGCCGAGCTGCTGGGCGGGCTCGACCTGTTCGTCGGCCACGCCGTCGACCGCGACGGCGCCGTCCCGTACGCCGGGCGGCCGCTGCGCGTCCCGGGCCGCGACCGGCGCTTCGTCGGGCGCGACGACCTGCTCGAACGCATCCGCGACGCGTTCGCGCCGATCGAGGGCTCGGGCCCGGGCGCGCCGGAGGGCCCGCTGGTGCTGGTCGGGGAGCCGGGCGTGGGCAAGAGCGGGGTGGCCGCCGAGTACGCGCGCCGGTTCGCCCGCGACTACTCCGGCGTGCTCTGGGCGCCCGCGCAGGACGCCCGGTCCGCGCGGGCGGCGCTGGCCGACCTCGCCCGCGAGCAGGGCTGGCCCACGCCCCGCGGCGGCTCCGAGGCCGCGCTCGACCACCTGCGCTCCGGGCACGGCGGGCAGCGCTGGCTGGTCGTCTTCGACAACGTGCTCAGCGGCGCGCTCACCGACATCCCGCTCAACGGGGTGGCCGATGTGCTCGTCACGACGACCAGCGGCTACCGGCCCAGCAGCGGCCGCACGATCGAGGTCGACCGGCTCCCGACCGCAGCGGGCGCGGCGATCCTGCGCGACGAGGCGCTCGGCGTCCCCGGCCTGACCGACGCCGACGCGGCGCGGGTGGTCGAGATGGTCGGCGGCCTGCCGATCCCGCTGATGCTGGCCGCCGCCTGCCTGCGCGACGCGGTGGCCCGCATGCAGCAGTTGCAGGTCGATGCCGTCGTGGCCCGCCGCGACGCGGTCGACAACCTGCACGACGCGCTCGTCGCCGACGCCCCGCCCGAGCCGCTGCCGCCCGAGCTGGGCCGGCCGGGGCTCGGGGTCGCCGCCCGCATCCTGGGTGTCGCCTGCGCCGCCCTGGCCCGCGACGACGTCGGCAGGCTCGCCGTGCGGCTGGCCCAGATGTGCACCCACCTGTCCGCCGACGGCATCGACATGGGCCTGGTCGGGCACCGCGCGTTCGTCAACCGGCTCGCCGGCAGCGCCGGGCCGGCCGGGCGCGTGCTGTTCGAGGACGAGTGGGTGCTCGACCGCGTCCTGGCCGCGGGGGCCCGGTTCGGGCTGTTCACCGTGGAGTGGGCGGCGCCGTCGTCGGTGCGGATGCACCGTGTGCTGCAGGGCGCGATGCGCGAGCTCACCGACCCGGAGGTGATGCTGAGCCGGCAGGCCGACGTGCTGTGGGCGCTGTCCGACCACGCGCCGCTGCGCCCGGAGGCCGAGCCCGCGGTGATGGCCGAGCTGGAGCGCCACCTGGTGGCCAGCGGGGCGCCGGAGGCCGCCGAGCGGTCCGGCCTGGTGCGCTACCTCGGGGCCCCCGACGAGCCCGGCAGCCCCGCCTGGAACGTGCGGCGCTGGGTCGTCGAGCAGATCGGGCACGTCTACGCGACCGGTGAGCCGGTGTCGTGGGAGTCGGCGCTGAACATGGCCACGGCCGTCGAGCGGCGCTGGCTGGAGCGCTTCGGCGCGGACGACCCGCTGCGCTGCCGGCTGGCCGACCGCCGTGGCGGGCTGCTGTTCTCGCTCAACCGCACCGAGGAGGCGCGCCGGGTCGACATGGGCGTGCTCACCGAGGTCCGCCGGGCGCTGGGGCCGGCGCACCCGCGAGCCGTGCACTCGGCCGGCGCGGTCGCCGGCGACGTGCTGCGCCTCGGCCGCTTCGACGAGGCGCTGCCCGAGGCCGAGACGGTGTGGGCGGAGCTGCGCGACACGTTCGGCGAGGACCACCCGCTGACCCTGGCCAAGGGCTACAACCTGGCCCACACCCGGTTCCTCAACGGCCGCCAGAGCGAGGCGCTGGCCCTGCACCGGCGCTGCCACGCCCACCGGGAGCGCGTGCTGGGCCCGACCCACCCCTGGTACCGCGAGTCGCTGCGCAGCCTGGGCTTCTACCTGCGCGAGACCGGCGACTTCGAGCAGGCCCTGCTGGGCCTGGAGCACGCGCTCGACCTGGCCGGCGAGTCCGGGGCGCCGGCCGAGCAGCTGGAACGGATCCGGGTGAAGCGGGCGCTGGCGGTCACCCTGCGCCGGGCGCACCGGCGCTCCCCGCGCGACGTGATCGAGGAAGCGGAGAGGCAGCTGACCGCGCTGCACGCGCTGCTGGGGCCCGACCACCAGGAGATGCTGGGCGCGCTGATGGGCCAGGCCGTCGACCTGGCCTCGGCGGGGCGGGCCAAGGAGGCGACGGCGCTGGCCGCCCGCGCGGTGCGCGGGTTCTCCGCGCTCGCCGTCGGCGACGCCCACCCGTTCGTCGGCGTCGCGCTGGCCAACCAGGCCCTCGTGCAGTTGGCCGCCGGCGAGCTCGACAAGGCGGTGGCCACCGGCCGGCGGGCCGTCGCGGAGCTGGGCGCGGCCGTGGACGACGTGCACCCGTGGCTGCTGGCCGCGCAGTCGGGGCTGGTCAGGGCGTTGGCCCTGCAGGGCCGCACGGCCGAGGCGCGCCAGCTGCTGGGGTCGACGGACGAGCTGTGCCGGCACTACCTTCCCCCGGGCCACCCGGTGGCGGGCGCCGTCGCGGACAACCGGGCGGCCGCCGACCTGGTCGGGGTGGCCGCGGCGGCGTCCGCGGAGAGCTGGCGGGAGCTGGACATCGACCTGCCGCCCACGTGATGCGGGGCGGGTGTGTCGGTGGATCGGGCGGGGAACCGGGGGAGGCGCTGTGACCGTCGAGGGGGGCCCGCGTGAGGTCAGGGTGCGCCGCACCGGTGCCGAGCCGGCGGGGCTGGACGAGGTCGAGGACCGGCTGCGCGCCGCGCTGGCCGGGCCCGACGCCCCGCGCTGGCTGGGCCAGCTGGTCGGTGGGGTACCCGACCTGGAGTGCGACACCCTCGACGCCGGGTCGAGCGGGCGGCGGCGCGAGGCGTTCCACAACGCCGGGCGGCTGCTGAGCATCCTGTTCGCCGAGCAGGACCGGCGCCTGGAGCCGGTCCGCTCCGGCCGGCTGGTGCGGATGGCCGTGCGGACCCGGCGCGGTGGCGCCTTCTGCCTGTCGGTGGTGCCCGGCCAGCACGTCGTCGGGTTCGTGCACGACGCCGGCCCGCAGCGGGTCAACGCGGCCGACCGGGCGATGGTCGAGCTGGTCGACCGGCTGCGCGCGGACCTGGGGCTGCGCAGCCAGAACCCGGGCGGGCTGGCCGCCCGCCGCGAGGGCGAGCACCCGGTCACGCCCAGTGCGGGGCCCAACGGGACGGCCGACGAGAGCGCCCTGACCACGGCCGGGGACCCCGCGGGACCGCTGTTCGAGCGGACCGCGGCCGCCGTCGATGGCGCGGTGCTGCAGTGGCTCGGCCACGTCCGCGACGAGGCGGTGGTCTTCACCGCCGACCGGCTGGCCGACCGCCGGCTGGCCCGGCACTTCCGGCTGATGAGCGTGCCGGCCAGGCGCCGGTTCTACGAGGGCTTCGCCGCCGAGGTCGTGGCCCTGACCGGGCGGCTGGACCGCCTGGCCAGGGCGCCGCTGGGCGGCCCGCTCGACCGCCTCGTCCTCGACATGGAGCAGGGGGCGCTGCTGGTGCAGCGGCTCGGCCCGCGCGAGCACCTGGTCGCCGTCACGGTCGACCAGGAGCGGGTGGCGGCGGCCGAGGAGGCCATCGACGCGCTCGTCGGCGCGCTGCGCGACGGCGGCTGAGCGCTGAGCGCCGCCCTCAGGTGATCGGGGACCGCTCGGCGGCCTCCCGCACCGCCCGCCCCAGGTCGCGGATCTGCCGGTTCGCCGCGTCGATCTCCACCCGGGCCGGGCGGATGCGGCCGGAGCCGCCGCGGCGCGCCGGTCGGGGCAGGTTGTGCAGTTCGAGCAGCGGCAGCACGTCGACCGCCTCCTCGTAGCGCGCGCAGAGCCGGTCGAGCTCGCGGCGCCCCGGCGAGGCCGGGACGAGCGCCCACTCCCGGTCGACCGTGCGGGCCCACTCGCGCACGGCGGACCGGAACTCCTGCACCACGGCCAGCACCATCGAGACCGTGCCCAGCGCCCGCATGGCGAGGTGGTCGACGCGGCCGATGCGGCGCAGCCCGGCCAGGACCTCCTGGCCGCGGTCGTCGGCGAGGAACAGCCCGCGACCGGTGCCCTCCGGGCTGCCGAGCGCGACGATGTCGTCGACGGCCCTGGCGAACACCGTGCGGACCGGCTGGGGGAGCGGGTCGTCGGCGCCGCGGGCGGAGGGCCGTCGGGCCTCGCCCGTCCACCCGGGTGGCGGCTGCTGGCCGCGCAGCGAGTCGACGCCCGCCGCGACCCGGTCGACCAGGTCGAGGGTGCGGGTCTGCTGGCGGTCGATGCGGTCGATCCAGTCGCGCAGCCCGGCGATCGGATCGGCGTCGTCGGCGTCGTCGAAGGCGTGCAGCATCGTCTTGACCGCGGCCGCGAGGTCGTCGTCGAAGGTCTCCGAGGCGAACGACAGCGGCGCGCGCCCGAACGCCTGCTGGATGCGCGCCGCGTGCACGGCGCTGGCCGCCCCGGTGACCACGACCTGGACCTGCGCGCGCACGCTGTGCCGGTCGAGCGTCTCCGACGTCGCGACCAGGCGCTGCACGTCGGCCGGGTCGACCACGGCGTCGGCGATCAGGATGCCGACGCCGGCCTGCTCCGGGCCGGCCACCGGGATCCAGAAGTCGAGCCGGCCCCCGTCGTCGATGGAGGCGACGTGGTCGACCCGGAAGTCCCACAGGTGGTTCTCCAGGACCCGCCGGATGGTCGCGACCACCCGGGAGCGGTCGGCCACGGCGAACCAGCTGCGGGCGTCGTCGAGGACGCGGTCCTCGGTGACCTCGCGGCCGGTCTGGGCGGCCTCGCGGCGCAACCGGTCGGTGAAGTCGCCGAGCATGCGCGGGTTGCCGTCGGTGAGGTCGACGATCCGCTCGACGGCGTCGGCGGAGAACGGGGAGAGCGTGCCCGAGCCCGAGCGGGCCCGCAGGAACCGGGCGGCCGCCGCGCCGTCGAAGCCGGTCAGCTCGATGCGGGTGCCGGTGCGCCGGTACGGGCCGATCTCCAGCTCGTCGAGCGCCTCGGCGCTGCCGGTCAGGTACACCAGCGTGCCGGCGACGCGCAGCTGCTCCAGGGCGCGGCGCAGCGCCCGGACCTGCCGGTCGTGGCCCGGGTCGAAGTCGAGCTGGTCGACGTCGTCGAGCAGCAGCACCAGCCGGGCGCCCTGGCGGCCGTAGAGCCGGGCGAAGACGCCCAGCGCGTCGAGGCCGCCGGGGGCGGGCGCGGTGATGCCGCGCTCGCGCAGCACCCCGGCCGGCGGTTCGCCGCGCAGCCAGGCCCAGGCCGCGGTGTCGAGCCCGTCGCGCAGCAGCAGCACGAGCGCGGCCGCGTAGTCGCTGTCGCCGACGACCTCGACGAGGATCGTCGACAACCGCTCCAGCAGCACGGCGGGGGACAGGCCCAGCTCGGTGAGGTGGGCGTCGCGCTCGGTGGCGGTCTGGTCGGGGGTGCGCAGGAACTCGTTGGTGCGGGCGGCGACCTGCTCGTCGGTGATCGCGCCGGAGACCAGGTCGGCGTGGTAGCCGCGCACGCAGGCCACCACCTCGGAGCGGGGCAGCGCCCCGACGAACGCCGCGTGCAGCTGGTCGGCGTCCATCCCGGCGACGTTCAGGTGCACCGCGCGCGCCGGGATGCCCGACTCGCCCGGGCCGAACTCGTTCGTCTGCGCGGCCAGCAGCCGCGCCAGGTGCGTCTTGCCGGCCCCCGGCGGCCCGGACAGCCCGATCACCGACCCCGGGACCAGCGCGCCCGCGGCCACCGGGCGGGCCCGGAGGTGGTCGTCGAGGAGCTGGCGGGCGGTGCGCACGGCGGGCGTGTCGATGGTCGGCGGCCCCGCCGGAGCCGCCGGGTCGGACCGGCCGTCGTCCTGGTCGTCCACCAGCTGGTCGTCCACTAGGGCGCCTCGGGTTCACGTCGCGCGAGCAGGTCGGTTACCTCCGGGAACTCTATGAAGGGTAGTCCGTCGAACTCGGAGCGACCACTGATCCGGCGCCCGTACAACCGGCGGAACAGCGCCACCACCCACCCGATGGTGTGCTGGTCGTCGCGGTTGAGGCCCTCGATCCGGCGCAGGGTCTCCTCGGTGACCCGGGGCAGCCCGCTGCCCGGCGGGATCGCGCTCAGCCTGCGCTCGACGACCGTCCAGGCCTCCCCGGGTTCGAGGTGGCGCAGCGGCAGGCTGAGCAGTGGCAGGCTGTCGGGCCGCGGCGGGCGGCGCACCAGCGGCATCGAGCCGGGGGTGGTGGTCCGCTCGGCGAAGAAGAGCATCCCGGGCCCCATCCAGCCGTCGTAGGTCTCCAGGTTGGCGGCGTCGATGTCGGCCGGGCCGGTGGGCAGCAGGACGACCGCGATCCGGTCCTCGACGAGGTTGCGGCGCATGAACCGGTAGACCAGGCCGGGGTCGCACTCCTCGACCGAGGGCCGCTCCAGCATGTCCGCGCCCCGGGTCCGCTGCTCGTCGGTCAGCCAGGACGCCTCCTCCAGCGCGTGCCGGCACACCGTCCAGCGCATCTCGTGCCCGGAGCGCAGGGCGCCGTCCGGCTTGGTGTGCGACACGCTGCGCAGGTCGAGCGTGCTGAGCACCGTCCCCCGCGGGGTGCGCTCGCGGACCAGCTGCACGCACCGGTTGACCAGCGTCGTCTTCCCGCTGCGCTCCGGTCCCTCGACGACCACCAGCCGGCCGCGGCGGGCGATCCCGGGCACGTGCAGCTGCTGGGCGAAGTCGGCCAGCCGGGCGCCGTGCCCGCCCACGTCGTCGACGAACCAGCCGGCGTGCAGGTCCGGGTCGAGCGGGCCGTCGGCGTAGGGGTCGTCGCCGGGCGGGACGAACGGGTTGGCGACCGTCACGCGCCGCTCCCGGGACGCCGCCACGGCCGCTCCAGCGCGTCGGCGAGCGCGGTCGCCTCGGTGCGGACCCGGTCGGCCGCGTCGGCGACCTCCCGCCCGTGCGCGGTGACCTCGTCGCGGCGGTCGGGCCACGGCCCGGCGATCGCGGCCGAGACGGCGTCCAGCGCCAGCAGGGTGGGGTCGGCGGCGCCGGGCCTGCGCAGCGACCCGGCGTGCCACGCCGCCGCGTCCAGCGCGCCGACCTGGTCGAGCAGGGCGGCCACCGTCGGGCCGTCGGTGGTGCCCTTCGTGCGGACCAGGACGAAGGCCTCGACCGAGCGCACGAACCGCCCGGCCGCGGCGCGCAGCGCATCGCCCGCCTGCCTGCGCCGCGCCGAGCGCGTGGTCAGCCAGCTGGTCCCGAGCGCGAGCAGCGCGCCGACCAGCACGTTCACCGAGGCGATCAGGCCGGTCGTCCACTCCGACGCCGGGCCTTCGGGCTTGATCGCCGCGCACGCCCGCTCGAACTGCTCGGGGTTGTCGGCGCGCCACGTCGCGGCCGGCACCTCGGCGCCCTCGACGAGGAACGTGCCCGGCGCCGCGCCGGCGCGGGCGATCCCGAGCGCCTCGGCGGCGTCGGCGAGCTTCTGGCGCTGCGGTCGGGACAGGCAGAACGCCACGTCCTCGTCGGTGCCCGGGTCGGGCGAGCCGGCGCAACCGGACAGCACCAGTACGGCGACGGCCACCACCGCCGACCCCCGCGCGCCCACTCCCACGTGCTCGTTCACCCCGACACCGTCGCCGGCCGCGCCGGTAGGAGGTCACGGCCGCCGACAGTCTGACCGACGGTGACCGCGGGGGCACCGCCGGCCCCCTACGATCACCCGGTGCGGGTGACCATCCTCGACGACTACACCGACGCGCTGCGCGGGCTGGACTGCTTCGGCCTGCTCGACGGGCACGACGTCACGGTCCTCACCGAGCACGTCCGCGACGTCGACGCGCTGGCCGAGCGGCTGGCCGGCGCCGAGGCGCTCGTCCTCATCCGGGAGCGCACCGCGATCACCGCCGCGCTGCTCGACCGGCTGCCCGGGCTGCGGCTGATCAGCCAGAGCGGCGCCTACCCGCACGTCGACGTCGAGGCGTGCACGCGCCACGGCGTGCTGCTCAGCTCGCGGACCGGCGCGGTCGGACCGTCCCACGCCACCGCCGAGCTCACCTGGGGCCTGGTCCTGGCCGCCGCCCGGCAGATCCCCGCCCAGCAGGCGTCGCTGCGGGCCGGGTCGTGGCAGGCGGGCGTGGGCCGCACGCTGCGCGGGCGGACGCTCGGCGTCTACGGCTACGGCAGGATCGGCCGCGTGGTGGCCGGCTACGGCGACGCGTTCGGGATGGACGTGCTGGTCTGGGGCAGCGAGGCCGCCCGCGCCCGCGCCGCCGGGGACGGGCGGCGCGTGCCGGAGAGCCGCGCGGCCTTCTTCGCCGGCTCCGACGTGCTCAGCGTGCACCTGCGCCTGGTCGAGGCCACCCGGGGCGCCGTCACCGCCGCCGACCTGGCCGCGATGCGCCCGGACGCGCTGTTCGTCAACACCAGCCGGGCCGGGCTGGTCGAGCCGGGGGCGCTGGTCGCGGCGCTGGACGCCGGCCGGCCCGGTGGCGCGGCGGTCGACGTGTTCGACGACGAGCCCACCGCGACCGACCCCCTCCTGGCCCGCCCGGACGTGATCGCCACGCCGCACATCGGGTATGTGACGCGCGAGGACCTCGAAGGCCAGTTCCGCGATGTGTTCGCGCAGGTCGTGGCGTACGCGGCGGGGGAGCCGACGAACGTGGTCAACCCCGACGCGCTGCGCTGACGCCCGGCTCGTCGGGCTCGTCGCCCCACCCCCGCGCGGTCAGCGCCTCGCCCAACCGGTCGGCGTGGCGCAGGGTCCGCACCAGGAACGGCGCGGCGAACGCGACGACCGAGCGCTCCGCGCCCCGCGCCCTGGCCGCGGCCCGCACCTCCGCGGCGATCCCGGCCAGCGTGCCGACGGCCGCCACGGTCAGCCCGACCAGCAGCCCGACCCGCTCGGGGCGCACCCCGAAGCGGCGCAGCGGGCGCAGCCCGCGCTCGACCGCGGTGACCACGGCGTCGACGCGGGTGGTGAGCGTGAACAGGGTGGCCACGCCGATCGCGACGGCCAGCCGCAGGGTGGCGGTCGTGGCGGGGAGCGGGCCCAGCAGCAGCGCCTGCACCGCGAAGATCAGCGCGAGCAGCGGGAGGGCGGTGCGCAGCAGCCGCCACACCCGCCGCGGCGGCACCCACGCCACCGCGTAGCCGACCGCGACGACGGCGCACAGGACCGCCAGCGCCGCCGGCTCGCCGAGCACGACCGCCAGCGTGACCACCACCATCACCCCGACGAGCTTCGGCCCCGCGGCCGCCCGGTGCAGCGGCCCGGTGCCGGGCTCGTAGAGACCGAGCGGGTTCATCCGGCGAGGGCCCGGTAGTGCCGCAGCGCCGGGGCCGGCTCGTCGTCGGCGACGACCCGGCCGCCGTCGACCACGACGACCCGCTCGAAGCCGTCGAGCAGGTCGAGGTCGTGGGTCACCAGCACGACCTGCTGGCGCAGGCCGGCGAGCAGGTCGACGAAGCGGCGCTTGTTGCGCAGGTCGAGCAGCGTCGTCGGTTCGTCGCACACGAGCACGTCGGGGTCGAGCGCGAGCATCCCGCACAGCGCGAGCAGCTGCTTCTGGCCGCCGGAGAGCTGGTGGGCGGGGTGGTCGGCGTACCCGGCCAGGCCGTGCTCGGCCAGCACCTCGCCGGCCCGCCGGGCCCGCTCCGCGCGGCTCAGCCCGGCCCGGCGCAGGGAGAACGCCACGTCCTCCCCCGCGGTCGGCATGACGATCTGGCTGTCGGGGTCGGTGAACACGAACCCGACCCGGCGGCGCACCTGCGCCCCGCGGCGGGCCGTGTCCACGCCGTCGACCAGCACCCGGCCCGACGTCGGCAGCACCAGCCCGTTGATCGTGCGGGCCAGGGTCGACTTGCCCGAGCCGTTGGCCCCGACGAACGCCACCCGCTTCTGCGGCAGCCGCAGGGTCACGTCCGCCAGGACGACGCGGTCGCCGTAGCGGTGGCCCACCCCGTCGAACTCGATCACGCGACGACCTCCCAGGCCGTGGCCACCCCGACGCCCCCGCCCGCGGACAGGGCGGCCAGCCCGGTGCGCTCACCGCTGCCCCCGCGCACGATGCGCGCGAACAGCCGCACCACCAGCACGGCCCCCGACGCGCCCCAGGGGTGGCCCAACGCGATGGCCCCGCCGTCCGGGCCGGCCGCGTGCTCGTCGAGGCCGGCGGCGTCCAGGCAGGCCAGCGCCTGCCCGGCGAACGCCTCGTTGAACTCGACGACGTCCGGCGGACCGGCCGTCTTCAGCACCCGCTGCATGGCGGGCACGGCGCCCAGCCCGAGCAGGTTCGGGTCGACCGCGCCCGTCGCCGAGGCCACCAGCCGCAGCCCGGGCAGCCCGCGCTCGCGGCGCACCCGCTCGCTGACCACCAGCACCGCGGCGGCCCCGTCGTTGACCCCGCACGAGTTCGCCGCGGTCGCCGTGCCGCCGGGGGTGAACGCCGGCCGGAACCGGGCCAGCCGCTCCAGCGTGAACGCGCGCGGCCGCTCGTCCACCCGGACCCCGCCGACCGTCACCACCTCCCCGGCGAACCGCCCCGCCCGCTGCGCCCGCAGCGCCCGGTCGTGACTGCGCAGCGCGAAGCGGTCCTGCCGCTCCCGGGAGATCCCGGCCCGCGCCGCGACCGCGTCGGCGGCCACCCCCATCTCCGGGTCGCCCATCTCGGCCGGGGCGAACGGCGCGCGGGTGTAGGCCAGCGGCGGGTCGGTGCGCCACGCCCGGTGCGGCGCCGTCGACGCGCTCTCCACCCCGCCGGCCAGGAACACCTCGCCCTCCCCGGCCCGCACGGCCGTCGCCGCCATCACGATCGCGGCCAGCCCGGAGGCGCACTGCCGGTCCACGGTGACGCCGGGGACGCCCTCGCCGAGCCCCGCGCGCAACGCCGCGACCCGAGCCGGGTTGCCGCCGGGGCCGAACACGTTGCCGAGCAGAACGTCGTCCACATCGGACGCGTCCGCGTCGTCGACGACGGCCCGCAGGACGGGGGCGGCGAGCTCGTCGACGGCGAACGCCCGCAACGCCCCGCCCGCGCTGCCGATGGGGGTGCGGCGCGCGGCGACGACGACGGGGGTGCGGTCGTCGGGGGTCACGGGCGTGAGCCTAGGTGGGAGGGGGCGGAGCGGGACTGTGATGCCGGTCGGGGCCTGCTTCTCCAGGGGCCTCCGGCGGCGCCTGCCCGTCCGGGCGTCTGGCCCACGTCGCAGAGTTTCCGTACCCGTCGCAGGGTCCTGGGGTTCTGCGACGGGTAGGCGGAGTCTGCGACGTGGGTTGTGGATCACGGGCGGGACAGGCGCCGCCGGAGGCCCTCAAGAACGCCGCAAGCACCGTGACGGTCAGCGCAGCGGGTCGGCGCGCAGCGTGCCGGCGGCCAACTGCTCGCCCACCAGCGCCCTGGCCGGCTTCCCGGACGCCGTGCGCGGCAGGTGCGGAACGACCAGCCAGCGGCGGGGGCGCTTGGCGGGTTCGAGACCGGTGCGGGCGGCGTCGCGCAGGGCGCGCAGGGTCGGGCCGACTTCGACGACGGCGGTCACCACCGATCCCAGCCGGGCGTGCGGCGTGCCGGTGACCAGCACGTCGCGGGCGCCGGGGGCGTCGCGCAGCACCGCCTCGACCTCCTCGGCCGACACCAGTCGGCCGCCGCAGGCGATCGTCGCCGCCTCGCGGCCGTGCACGCGCACCCCGCCGGTGGGGGTCAGGTCGGCGCGGTCGCCGACCGTCGTCCACGCGGCGGCGGGGTCGACCGTGCCGCCGCGCAGGTGGCCGTCGAA
The DNA here is from genome assembly GCF_018531445.1 of Pseudonocardia lacus. Classification (GTDB taxonomy): domain Bacteria; phylum Actinomycetota; class Actinomycetes; order Mycobacteriales; family Pseudonocardiaceae; genus Pseudonocardia; species Pseudonocardia lacus. The sequence continues at coordinate 649 of NZ_JAHDTH010000118.1, read as the reverse complement.
CGCCAGCGGCGACCGCACCCAGAGCACGCCGTCGCGGACCCGCAGCTCGACGCCGTCGACCGGGCGCAGCTCGGCGTCGCCACGGCGGCGCACGGCGATCAGGGAGTGCTCGGCCGAGCCGTAGTACTCGACGAGTTCGCTGTCGGGCAGGAGCCGGGCGAACCGGTCGCGCAGGGTGTCGGGCAGGTGGGCGCCGCCGCAGACGACGACCCGCGGCGCCCCGGGTCCGGGGGTGCGCTCGACGTCGTCGAGGAGGTCGGCGAGCAGGGCCGGCACCAGGTGGACGGTGCCGGCGCGGCGGGCGTCGGCGAGCCGCAGGCGCGGGCGTAGCACGGGTTCGGCGCCGCACCACAGCGCGTGCAGCGCCCCGAACAGGAACAGCGACGAGCTGGGCGGGCCGGGGACCAGGACCGGTCCGGGCAGCGGGCCGATCGCGGCGAAGCTGCGCAGCCAGGACGCGCGCGAGCGGATCAGCACCTTCGGGCGCGCGCTGCTGCCCGAGGTGGTCGGCAGGTAGAACGCGGTGCCGGCGTCGCCGACGGGGTCGACGGTCCCGTCGGCGACCGGGGGGCTGCCGGTGACGATCAGGTCGGGAGCCGCGTCGGCGAGGACGGCGGCGCGTTCGCGGGCCGTCCACCGCGGCTCGACG
>NZ_JAHDTH010000117.1 GCF_018531445.1 Pseudonocardia lacus | reverse complement strand
CGGACCCGCCGGGCCGCCCCCGGTCCCGCCGCCGCTGCCCGGTGAGGTGCCGCCCCGCCCGGGCGGTCCCGCGCACGCGCTGCGGCCGGAGGGCACCACCGTCGGCGAGTACGTCGACGACCTCGAGCGCGGCGGCGTGCCGCCCCGGCCCCGGTCGGACGGCCCCCGATGACCGTCCCCACCCCGCCGACGAGCGGTGCCTACGCACCGGACGCGGCCGCCACGGACCGCCTGGGCACGCCGGACCGGTCCGCCGACGTCGGCGACACCTCGCTGGGCGACCTGATCGGCAACGTCACCCGCGACCTGTCCACCCTGATGCGCCAGGAGCTGGCGCTGGCCCAGGCCGAGGTCAAGCAGGAGGTCTCGAAGTCCGCCAAGGGCGCCGGCCTGTTCGCGGGCGCCGGCGTCGCCGGGTTCTTCGTGCTGATGTTCCTGTCGATGGCCCTCTACGCCGGGCTGTCCAACGTGATGGACGCCGGCTGGGCCGGGCTGATCGTCGCCGTGCTCTGGGCGATCATCGCCGGCGCCCTGTTCGCGGTCGGTCGCTCGAAGATGCAGCAGGTCCACCCGAAGCCCGAGCGCACGGTCGACACCCTCAGCAACGTTCCCGACGCCCTCAAGGGCAACCGAGGAGGCTCGGCATGACCACCCCGAACACCAACGACCCGGACCAGATCCGGCGCGAGATCGAGCGCACCCAGGCCCGGCTGAGCGACGACGTCAACGTGCTCGGCGAGAAGGTCAGCCCGGGCGCCATCGTCAACCGCCGCGTCGACCGCGTCCGCAGCACCGCGGGACGCTGGAAGGACAGGGTCATGGGCAGCAACCCGACGACCACCTACAGCGGCACCCACCTCGGCGGCTCCGGCGGCGGGTTCCACGACACCGCCCAGCACGCGGCGGGCACGGTCTCCGGGGCGGCGTCCTCGGCGGCCGGCACGGTCTCCGACGCGGCGTCGTCGGCGGCCGGCACCGTCTCGGACGCGGCGTCCAGCGCCGCGGGCGCGGTCCAGGCGGCCCCGCAGGCCGTCCGCGAGCAGACCCAGGGCAACCCGCTGGCCGCCGGACTGATCGCGTTCGGGGTCGGCTGGCTGGCCTCCTCGCTGCTGCCGGCGAGCCGGCGCGAGCAGGAGCTGGCCGCGCAGGCCAAGGACCGCGCGTCCGAGCTGGGGCAGCCGCTGGCCCAGGTGGCGAACGAGGTCAAGGACAACCTGGCCGGCCCCGCCCAGGAGGCCGTCGAGTCGGTCCGCTCGACCGCCGTCGACGCCGGGCAGACCGTCGCCGAGGAGGGCAGGGCGGCCACCGGGCACGTCCAGGAGCAGGCCCGCGACTCCGCCGGCACCGTCCGCCAGTCGGCCCAGTCGGGCTGACCCCCGGTCCGCTGGTTCAGGAGAGCCGCGTTCCCGCCCGCTGCGGGTGGGAACGCGGCTCTCCCGCGTCCCGGGGGACCCGGCGCGGGCGCACGAGCAGCACCACGACGGCGCCGACCACGCTGACGGCCGCCGTCACCAGCGCGGCGGCGTTCCAGCCCGCGACCATCGCCGCCGGCTCCGGGTGCGCGGCCAGCACCGCCACGATCGTCACGCCGACGGCGGCACCCAGGTAGCGGGCGGTGTTGTTGGTGCCGCTGCCCACGCCGGCCAGCCCGACCGGCGCGCTGGCCACGGCCTGGCGGGCCAGCGCGGCGTTCAGCACGCCGCTGGCCGCCCCGGCCACCAGCAGCCCGGGCAGCATCCGGGCCGCGCCGGCGCCGGCGTCCAGCCCGGTGAGCATCGCCTGGCCGATCCCGACGCCGAGCAGCCCCGCGGCCAGCTGCGCCCGCGCGCCGAACCGGGCCGGGAGCCTGCGGGCCAGCAGCGCGGTGACCGCGCTGGTCGCCGACCACGCCAGCAGCAGGACCGCCGCGTAGAGGGCGCCGTGCCCGTAGCCGCGCTGCAGCAGCGTCGGCATGAACGACATCAGCGCGATGATCCCCGCCCCGGTGGCCACGGCGGCGACGGCGGCGCCGGTGAAGTCCGGGCGGGCGAACAGCCGCAGGTCGAGCATCGGCGCCGGGCGGCGCAGCTCGACCAGCACGAACGCCACCGCCAGCAGCGCGCCCCCGCCCAGCAGGGCGACCACCGCCGGTCCCCAGCCCAGCCGGACCTCCACCAGCCCGGCCAGCAGCGCGGTGAGCGCTCCGCCGAGCAGCAGCGCGCCCGGCAGGTCGACGCGCTGGCGGCGGTCGCCGCGCGACTCGGCGAGCAGCCGGTGCGCCGCCCAGGCCAGCGGCGCGGCCAGTACCGCGATCAGCCAGTGCGGGCCGCGCCAGCCGACCGCGGTGTCCAGCCCGGCCGCGGCCAGCGGGCCGACCGCGATGCCGACCCCGACGGCCGCCCCCCACACCCCGGTGGCCCGCAGCCGCAGCGGACCGGCCGGGAAGGCGTGGCCGATCAGGCCGAGGCTGCAGGCGAGGATGGCGGCCGCGCCGAGGCCCTGCCCCACGCGGGCCGCGACGAGGGTGCCCGCGCCCGGCGCCAGCGCGGCCAGCACCGACGCCGCGGCCAGCACGAGGGCGCCGGTCGCGAACATCCGCCGGCGCCCGTGGTCGTCGCCGACGGCGCCGGCCGGCAGCAGCGCGACGGCCAGGCCGACGCTCATCGAGCTGAGGATCCACGCCTGCGCGTCGGGCCCGGCGCCGAGCCCGGTCGCCGTGCTGGCCAGGGTGGCCAGCGGGGTGGTGTAGGCGATCATCGCCAGCACCGTGCCGGCCGCGGCGAGGCCCAGGGTGCGGGCCTGCTCGGCGCCTGCCGGTTCGGTCTTCACGGACATGGCAGCTCCATCGGTCTGGTCACCGAACCGTTGCTCGGTTCGTTCACCGAACCACGCCGGTACGGTCCGGTCAACAGACCGAACCTGTAGGCTCGGTCGCATGGCGCTCGGCAAGGACTACGCCGGCCAGGACTGCTCGCTGGCCCGCGCGCTGGAGGACGTCGGCGAGCGCTGGACGCTGCTCGTCCTGCGCGACTGCTTCTTCGGCGTCCGCCGGTTCACCGACCTGCAGGCCCACCTCGACATCTCCCGCGCCGTGCTCACCGCGCGCCTGGCCGACCTGGTGGCCGCCGGCCTGCTCGAACGCCGCGAGTACCGCCCCGGGCGCCACGAGTACCTGCTCACCGAGCAGGGCCGCGCGCTGTGGCCGGCGGTGTTCGCGCTGGTCCAGTGGGGCGAGCGCTTCCGCGCGCCGAACGGGCCGCGCCGGCTGTTCGTGCACGCGACCTGCGGCGCCACCGTCGACCCCACCGGCGCCTGCCCCGGGTGCGGCGCCCACCCCGGCCCGGAGGACCTGGAGATCCACCCCGGCCCGGCGGCCTCGACGCGCCGCGACGACGCGGTCAGCCTGGTCCTGCGCGCACCGCACCGCCTGCTCGAACCGATCACGCCGGGCGCCGGATAACGGTCGGATCATCGATCGGGGCGTCGCTTTACCCATCGGCGGGGGCGCATTATTCTTCCCGGACCAGCAGAACGCACCCGGGGAACGTGGGGGCTCGGGTACCGTGGTGAAGGGCTTCCTCCTGGTAAACGACCTCTCACACCGTCGATCGACCGGCCGCCGACACTCACCGAAGGGGGCGTAGATGCTCCCCCGCGAATTCGGGCACTACCGGCTGGACGTGCTGCTGGGCACCGGCGGGATGGGCGAGGTCTACCTCGCGCACGATTCGCGCCACGAGCGCGACGTCGCCATCAAGCTCCTGCCCGAGATCCTGGCCGGCGACCCGGAGTACACCAGCCGGTTCCGCCGCGAGTCCCGCGTCGCGGCCCGGCTGCGCGAGCCGCACGTCATCCCGATCCACGACTTCGGCGAGATCGACGGCCGGCTCTACATCGACATGCGCCTGGTCGACGGCACCGACATGGGCAAGGTCCTGCAGGACGGCCCGATGGACCCGGGCCGCGCGGTCACCCTCATCGGCCAGGTCGCCGACGCGCTCGACGCCGCCCACGACGACGGCCTCGTCCACCGCGACGTCAAGCCGTCGAACATCCTGCTCACCCGCAACGACTTCGTCTACGTCGTCGACTTCGGCATCGCCCGCTCGATCGGCACCGCCGGCACCTCCCTGACGATGACCGGCGCCGCCGTCGGGACGCTCGACTACATGGCGCCCGAGCGGTTCACCATGAGCGGCATCGACCGCCGCACCGACGTCTACTCGCTGACCTGCCTGCTGCACGAGTGCCTCACCGCCACCCGCCCCTTCAAGGGCAGCGACCTGCCGGCGCTGATGTACGCGCACCTGTTCAACGAGCCGCCGCGGCCCAGCGAGATGGTCCCCGGCCTGCCGCCCGCCCTCGACGACGTGATCAACCGCGGCATGGCCAAGCAGCCCGAGGACCGCTTCGCCACCGCGGGCGAACTCGCCGCAGCCGCCCGCGTGGCCGTCTTCGGCACCGCGTCGAGCACCGCTGCCGTCGCCACCGCGGCGACCGGCGCGTCCACCGGGGCCGTCGCGGCCGCGGCCGGCGCCGGCACGTCCACCGCGGGCGCCGCCACCCGCTCACCCGACGGCGAAGGCCCGACGGCCGTCGTCGCCCGCTCCAACGGCCACGAGGACCGCACCGAGGTCGTCCGCCCCGGCGCGCTGGTCGGCGGGGCCGGCTACGGCCGCCCCGACAACGGCGCGCCCCCGCCACCGGTCGACGACCACCACAACGGCACGCCGCCCCCGCTGCCCCCGGCCCCCTCGTCCGCGCCGAAGCGGCGCGGCGGCACGCTGCTGGCCGCGGCCGCCGTGCTGGTGGTGGCGCTGGCCGCGATCGCGGTCATCTGGTTCCGGCCCTTCGGCGACCCGGCGAACACCAGCAACGGCATCGCCGCGCCCCCCGACCGCGCCTCGGCCAGCCAGTCCACCGGGCCGGAGCCGCCCGCCGAGACGACCGCCCCGCCCGTCGCACCCGCCGCGAGCATCGCCGTGCCGACCGTCGGCGACGCCATCCCCGTCGGCCCGACCCCGGGCTACATGCACATGGCCCCCAACGGCCGCTTCGCCTACATCGCCAACCGCGGCGCCGGCGTGGTGACCGTGCTCGACACGACGATCAACAAGGTCACCGCGACCATCCCGATCCCGCAGGGACCGCCTCAGTTCGTGGCGTTCTCCCCGCGCGGCGAGCGCGCCTACATCAGCGTGTTCAACCCCGACTACACGCTCAACCTGGTCGTCTTCGTCGACACCGGCACCAACACCGTCATCGGCGAGGTCCCGGTCGGCAAGCGGCCGTTCGCCTCGGCGACCACCCCCGACGGCCGCCTGCTCTACGTCCCCAGCCACGACGACGGCCGCCTCGACGTCATCGACACCGAGACCGCCGAGGTGGTCAAGGAGATCCCGGTGGCCCCCAACCCGCACTGGGTGGCGTTCGGCAAGGACGGCCGGTTCATCTACACGGCCAACCACGAGTCCGGCGTGGTGACGGTGCTCGACGCGTCGAACGACGCGGTCGTCACCGAGATCCCGGTCGGCGTCAGCCCGCACAGCACCACCGTCTCCCCCGACGGCAGCCGCATCGCGGTGGTCAACTACGACAGCAACGAGGTCTCGGTGATCGACTCCGCGACCAACCAGGTGGTCGCGACCGTCCCGGTCGACACGAAGCCGCAGGACGTCGCCTACGCCCCCGACGGCCGGTTCTTCTACACCACCAACGTCGAGGCCGACACCGTCGACGTGATCAACGCGGAGACCAACCAGATCACCGCCCGGATCAACACCGGCGACGGCCCGACGAGCATCGCGGTCATGCCGAACGGCAAGCGCGCCTACGTCACCAACCTCAACGAGGGCACCGTGCGGATCCTGGACATCGCCGCGGTGTCCTGAGGCGCTTTCGGCGGTACTGAAGGGCCTGCGGGGCCGCTTCGCGGCCCGGCGGGGCCGCGGGGGCGTCCTCGCAGCACCAGGTGGGTGCCCCTCGCAGCACCAGGTGGGTGCCGCAGGGCGTCCGCGCGCACCCCCAATCGTCCTCGCAGAGTCGCCATGGTCTTCGCAGGCTCCACAGCACCTGCGAAGACCCCACCGCCCCTGCGAAGACGACCCCACCCCCAAGCACGGACCGAACGGGAAGCCCGGCACCCTCCCCAAGCCCCCTGCTCGATCAGAGGTCGCGCGCCGCGAAGGCGCCGCCGGAGGCCCCTCAAAACCGCCGAAGACCCCTCGACCCTCAAGCCGCCGAGCCCCTCACCCGTGGCCCTCCCGCAACTCCCGCTTGAGCACCTTCCCGGTAGCCGTCCGCGGCAACTCCCCGTCGAACCACACCACCGCCGTCGGCGCCGCGAACCCGGCGACCCGCTCCGTCACAGCCGCCCGCAACGCCTCGACATCCCGCGCAGCCCCCGGAGCCGTCCGCACCGCGGCGGCGACTTCCTCACCCAGCGTCGCGTGCGGCAGGCCGTAGACCGCGGCTTCGACCACCCACGGCAGGCTCTGCAGCGCGTCCTCGACCTGGGCGCAGTAGACGTTCTCCCCGCCGCGGATCACCACGTCCTTGAGCCGGTCGACGACGTGCACCCAGCCGTCGCGGACGAAGCCGAGGTCGCCGGTGCGGTACCAGCCGTCGACGAAGGCCTCGGCGGTGGCCGTGGGGTTGCGCCAGTAGCCGCGCACGACGTTCGGGCCGCGGAACCAGAGTTCGCCGATCTCGCCGTCGGGCAGGTCGGTGAGGTCGGCGGGGTCGACGATCCGCAGGTCGGCGCCGGGGGCGGGGCGGCCGACGCTGTCGGGGTGGTCGACGTAGTCGCGCCAGGAGTTCGCGCAGATGGCCGAGGTGGTCTCGGTGGAGCCGTAGCCGTTGGCGGCGAAGGTGCGCGGGCCGAGCGCGGCGTCGATGCGCCCGACGAGCTCGGCGGGGATGGGGGCGCCGCCCATGCCGATGCGGGTCAGGGTGGTCATGTCGTCGGGGTTGGCGATGGCGGCCTCGGCCAGCTCGCGCATGGTGGTCGGCACGCCGGCGGCAGCGGTCAGGCGCTCGTCGCGGACGAGCGCGCGGGCCTCGTCGACGTCCCAGCGGTACTGGGTGGCGATCTTCGCGCCGGTCAGCACGGCGCCGTAGAGGGAGTTGAGCCCGGCGATGTGGAACAGCGGGTAGCTCAGCAGCGTGCCGGGCTGGGCGGTGCTCGGGGCGCTGCCGGTGGCCCGGGCGATGGCCCGCGCCGTCAGCAGCACGTTCAGCGCGTTCGTGATGTGGTTGCGGTGGCTGTGCACCGCGCCCTTGGGGCGGCCGGTCGTGCCGGAGGTGTAGAGGATCGTGGACGGGTCGCCCGGGGTGACGTCGACGTCCGGGGGCGGGGCGGTCAGGTCGAGCGTCGACACCAGGTCGTCCCACTCGCGGGCCGTGGACGCGCCCTCGCCGCGCACCCGGACGACGGGGACGTCGACGTGCCCGGTCAGCCGGGCCGCGCGCTCGCCGTCGGCGACGACCAGCGCGGCGCCGCTGTCGCCGACCGCCCAGACCAGCTCGGGGCCGCTCCACCAGGCGTTGAGCGGCACGGCCACCAGCCCGGCGACCTGGGTCGCCCAGAACACCGGGCTCCACTCCGGGTAGTTGCGCATGGCGATGGCGACCCGGTCGCCGGGGACCAGGCCGTACTCGTCGCGCAGGGCGGCGGCCAGGCCGAGGACGAGCCGCAGGTGCTCGGCGTAGCTGCGGCGCTCGTCGCGGTAGACCGTGAAGGGGCGGTCGCCGAGGTCGGCGGTCGCCAGCAGCATCTCGCGCAGGGTGTGCGGGCCGCGCCGGTAGATCCGCTGGGGGACGCCGTCGACCTCCACCTCGTCCAGCGCGAACTCGCCGTCGGGAGCGGTGAGCGCGGCGATGTGCGGGCCCAGTCCGGTGCTGTCGGCCGGAGTTCGTTCTCCATGCATCATCGTCATCGTCGCACGTAGGGGCGGTGCCGACCGTGCGGCGAAGCTCACCGCCGGAGCCGGGCGACCCCCTTGCGGGGAGCGCTCAGATCTGCGGGGTGATCGCGCTCAGCGCCGCCGACGCCTTGATCGCCGCGGCCAGATCGGCCAGGGCGGCACCGTGTGCACCGGCGAGGGTGGCGCTGTCCTCGGTGAGGGTGGAGCGGTCGACGTAGCCGCCGTGGTCGAAGTACAGCCCCGGTGAGAGCACCTGGACGGCGAAGAAGCCGGCCAGCACGGAGCGCAGGTCGGCGACGGCCAGGAAGTGGTGGCCGCTGGCCCCGGTGAGCACGGTCGCGGCCGCGGTGCCCTGCAGCGGCGCCGACTTCTCCCCCCACTTGCCCCGCTCGGTGCGCTCCAGCAGGTCCTTGAGCAGTGCGCTGTAGGTGGCCCGGTAGACGGGGCTGCCGAACACGACGGCGTCGGCGTCGGCGAAGGCGGCGATCACGCCGTCCGCACCGGCCTGGGAGAGCTCCAGTTGCGACACGGCGGCGCCGGCCTTCTCCGCGCCGGCCAGCACGCCGGCCACGGCGGCCGCCGTGCGACCGCCCGGCTCCGGTCCGGCGACGACGCCCAGGACGTTCAGGCTCATGGCTTCCTCTCGGGGTTGCGGGCTAGCCGGAGACCACGCGCAACGGGTCGGTGCGGCGGCGGGCGAGTCCGGCGAGCGCGGCGGCGGTGGCGTCGTCGGCGGGCAGGTGGACGAGCAGGCGCTGGTCGTCGTCGACGGTCAGGTCGAGCGTCTCGTAGGCCAGGCGCAGCTCGCCCGCCTCGGGGTGGCGCAGCCGCAGCACCCCGGTGGAGCGCGGGAGCGCGTGCACGGCGTCCGCGCTGCGGGTGAACGCGGCCCCCGCGGTCACCGTCAGCTCGTCGACCAGTGCGGCGATGTGCGGGTCGGCCAGGAACGGGCCGTGCTTGAGGGTCGCGACCTGCTCGTCGGCGACGTGCGACCAGTCGGGGAAGGCGTCGCGGGCGCGGGGGTCGGTCAGCACGTAGCGGGCCAGGTTGGGCACCGGGTCGTCCAGCAGCCCGATCGGACCGACCAGGTGCCGGTACCCGGCGGTGTGCGCGAGCACCTCGGTCAGCCGGTTGAGCAGCACCGCGGGCGCCGGTTCGAGGTGGTCGAGGACGGCCCGGACGGTGGGGCGCACGGTGCGCACCGGGGCCGCGCCACCCGTGCACAGGAAGCCGCCCTCGGCGCCCCGGGCCAGCTTGTGCAGGTGCACCCGCTCGTTCGGGGTGAGCTGCAGGGCGTCGGCCAGCGCCGAGAGCACCTGCGCGGACGGGCGGCGGTCGCGGCCCTGCTCCAGCCGGATCAGGTACTCGACGCTGACCCCGGCCAGCATGGCCACCTCGGACCGGCGCAGGCCCGGCGTGCGCCGCCGCGGACCGGCGGGCAGCCCGGCCGCGGCCGGCGAGAGGGCCGTGCGGCGGGTGCGCAGGAACGCGCCCAGCTCGTTGTCGCCCACGACCAGAACCTACCCGCGGCCGGCGCCCCGATGGTGGCCCTGCGACTACCACCACCGGCCTGCGGGTCGTGACCCCGCACCCTCCCGTCGAGAACGACGTTGTCGCGCGGTGGACCGGTCCACAATCACGACAACTTCGTTCTCGACGGGGCCCCTCAGGCGACGGGGGCGGGGGTCGGAGCGGCGGCCGCGGGTTCGCGGTTGCGCAGCTTCGACCAGTACCCCTTCAGCGGCCGCTGGGCCAGCGCCGCGGTGAACCGGTCGAGGAAGATCGCCAGCAGCACCACCGCCAGGCCGCCCTCGAACCCGGCGGCGATGTCGAGCTGGGTCACCGCGCTGACCACGGTGGTGCCCAGGCCGCCCGCGCCGGCCAGCCCGGCGACCACCACCATCGACAGCGCCAGCATGATCACCTGGTTGATCCCGGCCATGATCGAGGGCAGCGCCATGGGCAGCTGCACCTCGCGCAGGATCTGGCGCGGGTGCGCGCCGAAGGCGTGCGCCGCCTCGACGACCTCGGGGTCGACGCCGCGGATGCCCAGCTCGGTCAGCCGGACCGCGGGCGGGATCGCGAAGATCGTGGTGGCGACGACGCCGGGCACCGCCCCGATGCCGAAGAAGAACACCGCCGGGATCAGGTACACGAACACCGGGGTGGTCTGCATGAAGTCGAGGATCGGACGCAGCACGGTGCTGGCCGCGCGCTTGCGGGCCGCCCAGATCCCCAGCGGGACGCCGACGGCGGTCGCGATCACCGCGGCGACCAGCACCACGGCCAGCGTCTCCATCGTCTCCGCCCACAGGTCCAGCGAGCAGATCAGCAGGAACGCCAGCAGCGTGTAGACCGCCAGCCCGACCCCCCGCACCAGCAGCGCGGCCACGGCCAGCACCGGGATCCAGATCCAGAACGGCGGGCCGGTGAGCACGAGGGTCAGCGCGTCGGTGATCGCGGTGACCACGGCGCTGATCGCGTCCAGGACGCCGGGGATCGCGCGCAGCAGCCAGGTGATGAACTCCTCGACGTAGCTGCCGAGTTCGATGCGAGGCATGTCAGCTCCTGCCCGGGGTGACCAGCGCGGCGAGGACCGCGGCCCGGGGCACGACGCCGACCAGCTTGCCCCCGTCGTCGACCACGGCCAGCGGGACGGGGTGGCGGCCGACCTGCTGCAGGATGTCGATCAGCGGGCGGTCGGCGGCGGTGGTGAGGTAGTCGTCGGTCAGGCTGTCCCGGGAGACCTCCTGGGTGCGGGTGGCCTCGGCGAGGGCCAGCCAGTCGTCGTGCACCACGCCGAGGACGCGGTCATCGTCGTCGAGCACGTAGGCGGCGGTGGCCTCGGCCTGACCGAGGCGGTGCAGCACGTCGGCCGGGCGGTCGTCGAGCCGGGCGGTCACCCGCGGCGGGTGGATCACGTCCTGCGCGGTCAGCACGCGGGTGCGGTCGACGTCGGCGACGAAGTCGGCCACGTAGTCGTCGGCCGGCGAGGCCAGGATCTCCGGCCCGGTGCCGACCTGCACCAGGCGGCCGTCCTTGAGCAGCAGGATCCGGTCGCCCAGCAGCATGGCCTCGTTGAGGTCGTGGGTGATGAACACGACCGTCTTGTTCAGCTCGCGCTGCAGCCGCAGCAGCAGGGCCTGCATGTCGCGGCGGATGAGCGGGTCGAGCGCCGAGTAGGGCTCGTCCATCAGCAGCACGTCGGTGTCGCTGGCCAGCGCCCTGGCCAGCCCGACCCGCTGCTGCATGCCGCCGGAGAGCTGGCCGGGCAGCGCGTCGGCGCGCTCGGCCAGGCCGACCTGCTCCAGCGCCCACTCCCCCTTCTCGCGCCGCTCCGCCTCGCCGACCCCGCGGATCTGCAGCCCGTACTCGGCGTTCTGCCGCACGGTGCGGTGCGGCAGCAGGGCGAAGTGCTGGAAGACCATGCTCATCCGCCGGTTGCGCAGTTCGCGCAGCTCGGCGTCGTCCAGGCCGCCGAGGCCGCGGCCGTCGATCTCGATGGTGCCGTCGCTCGGCTCGATCAGCCGGTTGAGCAGCCGCACCAGCGTCGACTTGCCCGACCCGGACAGCCCCATCACCACGAACAGCTCGCCGGGCCGCACGTCGAACGACACGTCGTGCACGGCCAGGGTGACGCCGGTGCGCTTCTGGATCTCGCTGCGCCCGACGCCCTGCCGGGACAGCTCCAGCGCCTCGGTGGCCGCCGGTCCGGACCCGAAGACCTTCGTCAGCCCCTCGCAGCGGATCATCACCCGCTCGGTCTCGGCGCTCTCGGGACGGGCCCGCGCCGTCGTCGGGGTGCTCATGGCCCCACCCACTGCCGGACCAGGTCGGGGTGGTCGGCGACGTAGCGCCGGGCGACCTCCTCGACGTCCTCGTTGTCCACGTCGACGGCCTTCAACATGACCTCGATGTCCCCCAGTGGTAGCTCGAAGCGGGTGAGCAGCTCCTGGAAGCGCGGGCTGGCCCCGGCCAGCTCCTTGCTGCTCGCCGTCCAGGCGGCGTAGGCCGGCATGGCGCAGGCCCCGTTGCCGGTCTCGAAGCAGTCGGGCGAGTACGGCGTCGGCTCCTCCAGCTGGGTCAGCTCGAACTCCTCGAACACCCAGTGCGGGTGGTAGAGGTAGACCAGGATCGGCTCGCGGCGCTCGTAGGCGCGGCGCAGCTCGGCCAGCTGCGCCGCCTCGCTGGAGGTGATCTGCTCCAGCCGCAGCCCGTAGCCGGCCAGCCGCTTCGCGTTCTGCTCGGTGGTGATGAAGCTCGGGTCGGAGTCGACCAGCCGCCCGCCCAGCGCGTCGGCGTAGTCGTTCAGCTGGGTGACGCTGCGCAGCCCGGCCAGCGGCTGCCCCGGCTCCAGCGCGTAGGTCGGCACGAACCAGCCCTGGCCGGCCTCGCCGTAGGTCTCGTGCACCAGGCCGATGCGCTCCTCCGCCTTGGCCGCCAGCTTCTCCTGGTTGGGCATGGCGACCTCGCTGAGCATGTCGACGTCGCCGCGCTGCGCCCCCGCCCACGCCGTCGCCGGGCCCACCTGGATGGTCTTGATCCGGTCGACGCCCAGCTCCGGGTGGGCGGCCACGACCTCGGCCAGGATCGCGTTGGTCAGCTTGGCCGCGCTCCACGGGAACTGGGCGGCGCGCACGGTGGTGCCGGAGCCGGTGGAGCAGCCACCCAGCGCGACCGCCAGGACCAGGCCGGCCAGCAGCGCACCGGCCCGCCGGGCACTCGCGACGAGGGTCAAGGACGGCCCCTTCCGTCGGCGTCGGGAGTGCCCGGATGCTTTCGCGTACCGCCCGCCGCCGCCACTCGGAGCGCGATCAGCCGCTCGCCGGCAGCCCGCGCAGCACCTCGACACCCACCGGCGCCTCACCCCGCAGGGTGACCCGGTGCATCACCCGCCGCGCGCCGCCGTAGTCGCGGTTCGCGTAGTGCACCGTGGCCCGGTTGTCCCACATCGCCACGTCGCCCACCGCCCACCGGTGCCGCACGATGTGCTCCGGCTTGGTGATGTGGGCGTAGAACAGGTCCAGCAGGTGGCGGCTCTCCGCGTCGGAGACGCCCGCGATGTGGCTGGTGAACCCCGGGTTGACGAAGAGCGACCGCCGCCCGGTCTCCGGGTGCACCCGCACGACCGGGTGCTCGATCGGCTCCAACGCCGTGAACGTCTCGCCCTCCCACTGCGAGCCGCGCCCACCGCGCCGCTGGGCGAGGTAGTAGCCGAACTCGCGGGTGCCGTCGTGCACGGCGGTCAACTCGCCGGCCAACCGGCGCACCGGCTCGGACAGCGAGGCGTACGCCAGTTCGAGATCGGCCCACTGGGTGTCGCCTCCGGTGGGCGGCAGGGTGACGGCGCGCAGGATCGACCCGAGCGGCGGCCGCTTCACGAAGGTGACGTCAGTGTGCCACACGTCGGCGAACCCGTTGTCGGCGCTGTCGAGCGCGTAGATCTCGGTGTGCGCCTCGTCGAGGCCGGGCACCACCGGGTGCGACGCCGTCAGCTCGCCCAGCCGGTTGCCCAACGCGATCTGGGTGTCGGGGTCGAGGGCCTGGTCGCGGAAGAACAGCACCTTGTAGGCGGTGAGCGCCCGCCGGACCGCGGCGATCTGGTCGTCGTCGGCGGCGCCGAGGTCGAGTCGGACGATCGCGCCGAACGCGGGCCCGAGCGGCTCGACGTCGAGTGCGGCGGCGGGGGTGGACGGGACCGGACGCAGGGTGGTGGACATGGCTCTCCCGGGATACGGCGGGGGCGTGCGGACGTACGGCGACGGGGCCGTGCGGAGCATCGAGCTGAGCGGTGTGGAGGAACGAGCTGGGCGGCGTGGAGGATCGTCAGCGAGGACACGCCGCGGACTGGAGGCGGCACAGGTCCACGTGCAAGCGCGCGACGAGCCGCAGGTCCACGAGCGTTGATCCTGCGTGGCGGGTGGGTCGTCCGCAACCCCCTTCGGGATCGGGACGCCCGAGGTTGCGCCGGCTTTGGACGAGGTTTCGCCGCGTAGCGCGGGCTGCGGTGGGCGGGCCTGGTGGGTGGTGGTCCTGTTCGCAGCTTCTCCTCCGTTCTGCGGTGGTCCGGTTGGGTTTATCGATAGCGTGGTTGCGCTGCCGGCCGTACCCCAGGAGGGGCGCATTTTGCGTGCGCACACACCATTGCTTGCGCGAAGACTCGCCTGTTGTCCCGCTGCGTAAAACCTCGACCCCGAACGTTTGTGCGAGTAGAATCGAAGACATGATCCCGACCGAACTCGCCACCGCCGGCGACCTCCTCCGCGAGGTTGCCGCGCGTTTACGCGAGAACGGTTCCGGGATGGACGCCTCCGAGGTGATCGCCGCACTCGCCGCCACTCGGGAATTGAGTCGACTGGTCTCGCAGATCCAGGTCGAGACGGTCGCGGTGCTCCGGCGCAGCGGGGCGTTCGCCGCCGCGGGCCATGCCCGGCCGGAATCGGCCGTGGCCTCCGTGCTCGGCGTCGACCGGGGGCGGGCGCGGGAGATCGTGCGGGTCGCCGAACACCTCGACGCGGCGACCTCACCGGCGATGGCCGCCGCGTTCCGCGCGGGGGCCGCGAGCCTGGAGCAGGTCGACCGGACCGCCCAGCTCGCCGGCTCGGCCGTGGCGCGGCGACTTCCAGCTGGTGCGTGGGCCGGGATCGAGCAGCAGATCGCCGCCGCCGCGGGCACCAGCACCGCCCGTGAGCTGGCCAAGTACGGCACCGAACTGGTGCACGCCTACGACCGGGTCGATTCCGACGAGGACCGGGAGCCGGTGCAGGTCAACGAGCTGCACCTCACCCCGCTACCCGGTGGTGGCGGGAAGATCCACGGGATCATCGAAGACCCGGTCCGGTTCGCTTCGATCGCCGCGGTGATCGACGCCAAGGCCGCGCCGCGGACCGCGGAAGACCAGCGCACCGGCCCGGAGCGGGCCGCCGACGCGCTGGCCGAGGTGTGCGGGTTCGTCGCCGATCACGGCGACAAGGTCCTGCCCAGCACCGGCGGATGGCGCCCGCACCTGCTGCTGACCGTCGAACTCGCCGACCTGGAGAACCGCGCCCAGGCCGCCTGCCTGGACTTCGGCGGCCACCTCGACCCGGCCGGGCTGCGGATGCTGTGCTGCGACGCCGCGGTCACCCCGATCGTCATGAACGGCACCGGGAAACCCCTCGACGTCGGACGCACCCAGCGGATCATCCCACCGGCCATCCGGAAGGCCATCACCGCCCGGGACCGCGGATGCGCCCACCCCGGATGTGACCGACCACCGAGCTGGTCGGAGATCCACCACATCCGCGAATGGTCACAAGGCGGAGCCACCCGGGTCGACAACCTGGTCATGCTGTGCCGGCTGCATCACCGCGAAATCCATGCCACCGCCTGGACGGTGAGAATCGCAGCCGACGGACTACCGGAGTTCATCCCTCCCGCCTGGGTCGATGCAAATCGCACACCACGGCGGCATCCGAGAATCACCCCGGATCCGGATTCACCGTGCCCGGTTCAGGCCGAGCCTGTTCGGAGGCTCACCCATGCCGGTCGCTGAGTTGTGGGGCGCTGGCGCCCACGAATCCCTCGGAGCCCCTGCTCGATCAGAGGTCGCCCGCCGCGAAGGCGCCGCCGGAGGCCCCTCAAACGCCGGAGGCCCCTCAAACGCCTCAAGAGCCGGAGGCGGCCACGCCGGAGGCCCCGGAAACCATCAACACCCCACAACCCGAACTGCTAAGAGACCTCGGCATCGAGCGACACCCGCCACGTGAGCCGGGTGCCGTGCGGCTGGATCGGACCGACGGTCAGCGTGCCGCCGCAGGCCTGGGCGCGGTCGTCGAGGTTGCGCAGGCCGCTGCGGGCGGCGCCGGGGTCGATGCCCGAGCCGTCGTCGGTGACGTCGAGCACGAGGGCGCCGTCGCCCGCCTCGACCGTCAGCGTGATGCTGGTCGGGCGGCCGTGGCGGACGGCGTTGCTCACCGCTTCGCGGACCACGGCCACCGCGTGCACGCCGACGGCGTCGGGCACGAGTGCGTCGATCGGGCCGGAGATGCGGACGGCGGGCGAGATGCCGGAACCGGCCGCGGCCTCGGCGGCGGTGTCCAGCAGCCGCCTGCGCAGGCCGGTGGCGGTGCCGTCGTCGAGGGTGTGCAGGTCGAAGATGGCGGTGCGGATGTCGCGGACGGTGCGGTCGAGCTCGCCGACGGCCTGCTGGACGCGGTCGCGGACGGTGGGGTCGTCGAGGCGGCGCAGGGTGCTCTGCAACTGCAGGCCGGTGGCGAACAGGCGCTGGATGACGTGGTCGTGCAGGTCGCGCGCGATGCGGTCGCGGTCGGCGAAGACGTCGAGCTTGCGCTGGGTGCGGCTGCGCTCGCCGAGGGCCAGCGCCAGCGTGGCCTGGTCGGCGAAGGAGGTCAGCAGGGGCACGACGCCGGGCTGGAACGGGGTCGCGTCGACCCGGCGCAGCGCCACCAGCACCCCGGTGACCGACTCCTGCGACTGCAGCGGCACCGCCACGACCGAGCCGTGCGGCGGGCCGTCGCCGAGGCCGTCCAGGACGTCGCCCTCGCGGCCGGCGAGCACCGCGGCGCGGCCGTCGACGACCTCGCGCAGCAGGGCGTCGCCGCTGTCGACGGTGCGGCCGATCAGGTCGGTGCCGTCCGGGCCGGCCAGGGCCCGCACGTGGAAGGCCTGGTCGTCGGGGTGGGGCCCGAGCAGGATCGCGGTGGTGTCGGCCTCGATCAGCTCCAGCGTGCGCCGGGCGATCAGGGCGAGCGCGTCGGCGTCGCTGGCGCCGGCCAGCAGCTCGCCCTGGATCTCCGCGGACGCCGCCAGCCACCGCTGCCGGCCGCGGGCCTGCTCGAACAGGTCGGCGTTCTGCACGGCGATGCCCGCCGCCGCGGCCAGCGCTTCGACCACCGCCTCGTCGGCCGCGGTGAACTCGCCGCCGCCGGCCTTCTCGGTGAGGTAGAGGTTGCCGAACACGGCGTCGCGCACCCGCACCGGCACACCGAGGAACGTGCGCATCGGCGGGTGGTTGGGCGGGAAGCCGACCGAGGCCTCGTGGCTGCCCAGGTCGGCCAGCCGCAGCGGGCGCGGGTCGAGGATGAGCTGGCCGAGCAGGCCCTTGCCCTCGGGCAGGGTCCCCATCCGCGACCGGGTCTCGTCGTCCACGCCGACGTGCAGGAAGCGGCTCAGTCCGCCGCCCGCGCCGAGCACGCCCAGCGCGCCGTAGCGGGCGTCGACCAGGTCGGCGGCGGCCTGCACGATCCGGCGCAGCGTGGTGTCGAGGTCGAGGTCCTCGGCGACGACGAGCACCGCGTCGAGCAGGCGCTGCATGCGGTCGCGCGTGCGCATGATCTCGACGAGCCGCTCCTGGACCTCCCGCAGCAGCTCGTCGAGGCGCAGGTTGGACAGCACGTCCGACATCGCCCGCGGGTGCCCACTCGCTTCGCCGCTCGTCACCGGCCCTCCTCCGCTCTCCGCCCCGTCGAGGAGAAGCTTGCCCGACGACGGCCGGTCACGGGGCGCGACCTCAGACGGCGGCGACGACTTCGCGGTAGGCGCGGAAGGCGTGCAGCAGCGCCGAGCCGGGGTCGACGTCGTCGGCGCCCTCGACGAGCAGCCAGCCGCCGCGCTCGGCGAGCGACCACGACGTCAGCAGCAGCGTCTCCAGCAGCTCCCCGGGCACCCCGTGCGCGCCGGACAGGTCGACGATGACGTGCCGGACGCCGGTCGAGACGACCGTGGCGAGCAGTTCCTGCACGCGCCCGACCACCGGGGCGGTGAGGTGGCCCTCGACGCTGAGCACGGCGTCGGCCGGGCCGCGCAGGACGACCGCGATCGTGCTGGTGTCGGTCATGGAGGGCCTCCCTGGTGCTCGTACGCGCCTCCGGACGGCGACCAGTCCACCGGGTCGCCCCGGTCGGCACTAGGGCCGTTGGTCCTGATCGGGTCGGCGGGCGTCCACCGCTCGGCCGCCGGGGGGTAGACCTCTCACCAGCGGGTACCGGAGCGCCATGGGCGACTACGAGCACACCGCGACCGTCACCGCCGACCCCGACGAGCTCTTCGACTACCTGTCCGACGTGCACAACCTCCCCGACTACTTCGCCACGATGCGCGAGGCCGAGCTCACCGGGGCCAGCTCGCACGGCGGCGAGGAGGTGCACGTCGTCGCCGAGGTGGAGGGCGCGCACCGGGAGGGCGAGGCGTGGATGACCCGCGACGCCGAGCGCCGGACCCTGACGTGGGGTTCGGAGGGCCCGAACGGCTACCGGGGCGACCTGCGCGTCGAGCCGGCCGGTGACGGCTCGGAGGTGACCGTGCGGCTGCACACCGAGCGCGCCGACGGTCCGGGCATCCGCGCCGGGCTGGAGCGGACGCTGACCTCGATCAAGGAGAAGGTCGAGGGGCCGGTCGTCGACGGGTCGTAGGGCGGGTGGCCGAGGGCGACAGCATCGCCGGCCTCGCCGCCCGGCTGCACCCGGCAGCTGGCCGGGTGCGGGCCGGCGGGCCTCAGCTGGCGGCCTGGCTCACGGCGAAGGGGTCGGTGACCGAGGGCCGGTTCTTCTTCGGCTCGTCATCGGCCGGCACCGCGGTCACCTCGGCGTCGCCGGCCGTGTCGTTCCCCGACGCGGACTCCTCCGCGCCGTGGCGCTTGTCGTACGCCTCCACCACCGCGCTCGGGATGCGGCCGCGCTCGGAGACCTCGAAGCCGTTGGCCCGTGCCCATTCGCGCACGGCGACGGCGTGCTCCCGGTCGTAGGAGCCGCGCTTGGCCGGGCGCTGCGCCGCGGCGGCGCCGCGGCGGGCACCGCCCGCGCGGCGGGCGGCGGCGACGAACTCGGCGAGCCCGTCGCGCAGGCGGGCGGCGTTCTCCTCGGACAGGTCGATCTCGTACTCGCGGCCCTCGAACGCGAAGCGGACCGTTTCGACGGCGGTCGACCCGTCCAGGTCGTCGACGAGTCGGGTCTCGATTCGCTGTGCCACTGCCACGTCCATTCGCTCGCTGATCCAACCTGGCGCCGCCCGGCGGAGGAACTCCGGACCGGCGGCAAAGCGCTACTCGCCAGCGCTTACCACCACCATAGTGGAAGCTGCGCCGGAGGGGGCGGGCAGTGCCTTTGTCCACCATTCCACCGAACCCCGCGCACACCCGGGCGGATGTGCGAGCCGCACGGCCGGCGAGCCTCCGACCTGCAGCGGACCGCGGGACGCCGGTTCTCCCGCGTACGCAGCGTGCCCAAACCGCTGCGGATACCCGTTATCCCGGAGGTCGGTGTCGCGCGAACGGACGCGCACGTCACACGGCGTACCCCCGCGGCCGGATGGACCGGGTCCGGCGCGTTCCGCGGCCGCGGCGCGCCGGTCCCCGGTCGTCACGCGCGGCCCGACCAATGCGGGAATCCGTTCGCCGGAACGCGCCGCTGAAACGGTGGCCGGAATAGGGCCGGCGGTCGTTCACCGGGTCCACGACGCGGCGGCGGTCTCGGCCCGCACGCGCGGCATCGGCATCGTCAGCGCGTCGGCGTGCGGCCGGAGCGAGGCGTACACGGGCATGGTGACGTCGTCGTCGGGCCAGGAGGCCCGGACGTGGGCGATCGGCACGACCGGGATCGGGACGGTCGGGTCGGCCACCGGGGGTGCCTGCGGCGCGTCCGCCGCCGCGGCGGCGGCCACCGACGTCGCGCCGCCCGGCAGCTCGAACAGCCACCCGGCCCGCACGCGGTGCGCGAGCGCCTGCAGGCCCAGGCTGACCCCGACCAGGGCCGCGGTGAGCAGCACCGGTTCGAGCACGGCGAGCCCGAACCGCACGGGCAGCGGCCCGGCGCCCAACGGCCCCAGCAGGGCCCAGTGCGCCAGCACCAGCGCCGGCATGTGGATGACGTAGATGGGCAGGGTCTGGCGGCCCAGCGCGGCCATCGGCCGACCGATCCGCCGCACGCCGGACAGCTTGGCCATCACGGTGATGCCGAAGACGGTCCCGATGGCGCCGGAGACCGGCCACACCCCGGGGACCTCCTTGGCGTTCAGCCCCACCATGGCCGCCAGCACCGCGCCGAGCGCGGCGCCCGTCACCGCCACCCGCACCCAGCTGGTCCGGTCGGCCAGGTCGACGACGTGCCGGCGCAGGTACAGCCCGGCCAGGAAGAACAGCAGGTTCTGGTAGAGCGCGCCGCGGTTGCCCGGCGAGTCGATCCAGTTGGCGGCCGAGGCCGCGGAGAGCACGAAGGCGACCGCGAGCACCGGCGCGGCGGGCACGGTGCGCAGCAGCTTCGCGATCACGAAGTAGACCGCCAGCGCCATCAGGTACCACAGCGCCGTCGGCGTCATGGTGAGCTGTTCGAGCAGCTGCGCGCCGTCGCGCGCGATCTCGGTGTCGAACGGGACCGGCACCGGCGCCATGACGGCCGTGTGGACCAGCAGCCAGACGATGTAGAGGTAGAGGAACCGCGCCACGCGCGTCCGCGTGACCACCGCCCACGGTCGGTGCACGGCGGCGGCGGCGAACATTCCCGAGATCGCGAAGAAGAGCGGCATCCGCATCGGCAGGAGCATCCGACCGAACACGCTCCACGCCTCGGGCAGCGGGATCGGCAACTCCCAGTCGACGTAGAGGTAGTGCTTCCAGATGACGTGCCAGCTGACGACGAGCAGGATGCACAGTCCTTTGGCCGCGTCGGCCCAGACCGCGCGGTCGGCGGAGGGGGCGTCGGGGGTCGCCACCTTCCTGTGCTTGGACGTCGTCGAGCCGCGCAGCGCGCGCGAAGTCACACGTGTGCCTTTCTGCCGCACCGTCCGTCAACGGGGGAGCAACGGACGCGGCCGGTGGGGGAGCGGGCCGGTGGCTGGGCGGGACCAACCGATCGGGCGATCGTGTCATGCGCTGTCAACCCCTGGGGGGCCGGCTCGCGACGTTCAGGTGAACAGCCGTCACCCTCCGTTGACGATCTCCCGGTTTGCGCTCACCCCGTGGAGTGGGCCGGGACGAGCAGTCGCCTCGTGCGCGGGACGAGGACCAGCGCGGCGCCCGGGAGCAGCGCGACCAGCAGCCAGACCGGCCACAGCCAGCCGGGCGCGTCCGTCGGGCCCGTTCCGCCCGCGGCAGCGGGCTCGGCCCGCGCCCAGGCCAGGAACGCGTCGGCCACCGGCAGCAGCCCGAACGCGTAGCGGCGCCCGTCGAACCACGGAACGGGCAGCGCGAACAACTCGGCCTCCGCGTCCAGCGTCGCGGCCAGGCCGGTGTCGCCCTGCCGGTCCGCCGCCGCCAGCGCCACGGCCGAGGCGCTCAGCGAGACCCCGGCGATCAGCGGCCCCGAGTCGACGTCGCCCTCCCCCTCGGTGCCGACCGGGTACTCCCGCACGCCGACCAGCCCGAGCTCCCGCACCACGAACGCCTCGACGAACCGGCGGTAGTCGGTGGCGGCGGCGCCCGGGTCGATGTCGGGCAGGAAAGCCAGCATCAGCGCCTGCGACGACGCGCGCGGCCCCTCCAGCACCGTGCCGTCGGCGGCGAGCCGGTGCGGCAGCAGGCCCGTCGCCGGGTCGCGCACCGCGCGCGTCCGCGCCGTCCACCATTCGACCGCCTCGTCGACGCCGGGCACCGCGGCGACCGCGCGCGAGCGGGCCAGCGCCGCCACCGCGACGACGGTGTCGCACGGCCAGACCTGCCCCGGGTAGGCCTCCAGGAAGCCGTCGGCGTCAGCGGTCAGCGCGTCGCGCAACTCTCCCGCGCGTCGGGCCACGTCGGTGCGGTCCTCCGCCCGCTCGGACAGCCGGGCCACCTCGACGGCCAGGGCCAGCGACCAGCCCGCCCAGAACACGCCGTTGGCCGGCTGCGCTGTGGCCGGGAACGGGGCGGTACCCGCCGGCGAGCCCAGGGCGTCGAGGGCGGTGCGCGCCACGCGCAGCGCGTCGGCGTCGCCGGGCGCGGCGGGCCGGGCCGCGGCCAGGCCGGTGAGCACGTGGGTGAAGAAGTAGCCCTCCGGGAAGAGCGCCTGCATGTCCTCGCCCGCCCCGCCGGCCAGCGCCGACTCCAGGAACCGCACCTGCTCGGCGCGCTCGCCGTCGCCGGTCGGGACGGCGACCACCCACGCCACCCGGCAGGCCGCCAGCACGCTCAGCGCCACCACGACGACTCCCAGGACGCGCGCGACGCGCCGGCGCGGCCGCGGGGAGTCGATCACGGCCGGCAGCATGGCAGGCCGGCCCCGCGCCCGGATCCGTCGCCGCCCGTACGCAGTTCTACGTATTGCCGTACATCGCGTGCCCCGCCGCGATCCTCATCCACATGGCGACCTCGCGGAACGGCTGGCCCGCCGGCGATCGGACCGAACTCGACATCCGCACGTTCGTCGTGCCCGGCACCGACGTCCACCTGGCGCTGCGCGCCGACGTCGCCCCGCTGCTGCTGGAGATGGCCCTCTGGTGGCACCGCACCGTGGAGCCGCTGCACGCCGACTGGTGCGAGGGCTACTCCTACCGCTGCGTCCACGGCGGCGACGCGCTGTCCAACCACGCCAGCGGCACCGCGGTCGACCTCAACGCCCCGCTGCACCCGACCGGTCGGGCGGGCACGCTCGGCCGGTTCCGCGTCGCGGTGACGCGCAAGGCCGCCTCGCTCGGGCTGCGCAGCGGCGCGCTGCACCGCCGACCGGACGAGATGCACGTCGAGGTGATCGTGCCGGCGCAGCGGGCTGCGGAGCTCGTCGCGGCGCTCGGGACGCCGCCGCCGCCCGCGACGCCGGGACCCGTGCTGCGCCGGGGCGCGCGGGGCGGGGCGGTCCCCGAGGCGCAGCGCCTGCTGGCCGCCTGGTGCCCGTACCTGGGCCTGGTCGTCGACGGTGACTTCGGCCCGGCGACCGAGGCCGCGGTGCGCGAGCTGCAACGGCGCACGGGCCTGGCGACCGACGGCGTCCTCGGCCCGCGGACGCTGCGCGTGCTGGGGATCAGCGACCTGGCCCGGGCGTGGGCGGGTGGGGCGGACGTAGCCTGACCGCGTGGCGCGCACCCTGCTGGCGGTCCCCACCGGCCGCCGCGTCGGCCTGACCTCGACCTGCCTCGGCCTGGTCACCGCGTTCGACCGGGCCGGCGTCGAGGTCGGGTTCGTCAAACCCATCGCCCAGCCCCGGCGCTCCGGGCCGGCCGGCGACTCCTCGGCCGCGCTCGCCCGGGCGCTCACCCGGCTGCGCCCGCCCGACCCCGTCCCGGCCGACCGGGCCGCGGCGCTGCTGGGGGCCGGCCGCCAGGACGAGCTGATGGAGCGCATCGTCGCACTCGTCGAGCCGCAGGCCGCCAGCGACGTGCTGGTCGTCGAGGGGCTGGTGCCCTCGCCCGAGCACGTCTGGTCGACCCGGGTCGACTCGGCGCTGGCCGGCGCCCTGGACGCCGACGTGCTGCTGGTCGCCGACGGTTCCTCGGGCGCCGACCCGGCAGCGCTGGCCGAGTCGGTCGCGATCGCCGCGGCGCCCTACCGCTCCGGGGAGCTGCGCCGGGTGGCCGGCTGCGTGGTGACCCGGGTGCCCGCCGACGCCGACGCCGCCGCCATCGCCGACGCACTTGCCCGCCACGACATCCCGCTGGGCGGCGCCGTCCCGTTCCGGCCGGAGGTCACCTGGCCGAGGGTCGACGACGTGGCCCGCGAGCTCGGGGCGCGCACGCTCGTCGCGGGCGACGGGTCGCGGCGGGTGTCCGAGGTGCTGGTCTGCGCCCAGGCCGTACCGGGGCTGCTGGCGCGGCTGCGCGACGGGGCGCTGCTGCTCGTGCCGGGCGACCGCCACGACGTCGTCATGGCCGCCTGCCTGGCCGCGATGAACGGGATGCGGCTGGCCGGGCTGCTGCTGACCGCGGGCGTCGAGCCGCACCCGGACGTGCTGGCGCTGACGTCGGCGGTCGAGGGGCTGCCGATCCTGGTGGTCGACGAGCTGACCTACCCGACGGCCGTGCGGCTGCACGAGATCGACCCCGAACTGACCGCCGACGACCTCGACCGTGCCCGCCGGGTGGCGGCGACCGTCGCCGACGCCCTCGACCCCGAGTGGCTGCACTCCCTGGCCGGGGCCGGCCGGCGCCGGCGGCTCACGCCGGCCGCGTTCCGGCACCGCCTCGTCGGGTCCGCCCGCCGGGCCGACGCCCGGATCGTGCTGCCCGAGGGCGCCGAGCCGCGCACCGTCCGGGCCGTCGTCTCCTGCGCCGAGCGCGGCATCGCCCGCCCGCTGCTGCTGACCGACCCCGCCGCGCTCGAGGCGACGCTGCGCTCGACCGGCCTCGCCCTGCCCGGCGGCGTCGAGGTCGTCGACCCGGCGGAGGTGGCCGACCGCTACGTCGACCGGCTGGTCGCCCTGCGCGCGCACAAGGGCATGACCCCCGCGATGGCCCAGGAGCGCCTGGGCGACCCGATCACCGTCGGCACCATGATGCTGGAGGCCGGGGAGGTCGACGGCCTGGTCGCCGGCGCCGTGCACACCACGGCGGCGACGGTGCGCCCGGCGCTGGAGCTGATCAGGGTGGCCCCCGGCGCCCGGCTGGTGTCCTCGGTGTTCTTCATGCTGCTGCGCGACGAGGTCGTCGTCTACGGCGACTGCGCGATCAACCCCGACCCCACCGCCGAGGAACTCGCCGACATCGCCGTGCAGAGCGCGGAGAGCGCCGCCGCCCTCGGCGTCGAGCCGCGCATCGCGATGATCAGCTTCAGCACCGGGGTCTCCGGCGCGGGCGCCGACGTGGAGAAGGTGGCCGCGGCCACCGCGCTGGTCCGCGAGCGGCGCCCGGACCTGGCCGTCGACGGCCCCCTGCAGTACGACGCCGCCGCGGTCGGCTCGATCGGGCACAGCAAGCGGCCGGGCAGCCCGGTCGCCGGGAAGGCGACCGTGTTCGTCTTCCCCGACCTCAACACCGGCAACACGACCTACAAGGCGGTGCAGCGCAGCGCCGACGTCGTCAGCATCGGCCCGATGCTGCAGGGCCTGGCCAAGCCGGTGAACGACCTCAGCCGCGGCGCCGAGGTCGAGGACATCGTCTACACGATCGCGCTGACCGCCATCCAGGCCCGCGCCCCGCGCCCGTAGCCGGAGGCGACGGGCCGGCGGGAGAGACCGCGACCGCCGGGAACCGCGGTGCGCGGGAGCCGGGGCGCGACGAGCTGCGGTACGCGCGGTCCCGCGTACCGACCGGTAACCACGATCGGCGGACGGACGGCGCTCGCGCGGCGACGTGCGGCAGGACGAGCGGTACCCGGCGCGGCCCGGCTCCGATCACCCGATCGTGCCGGCGTTCGTCGCAGGGCGTCGTCCCCCGGCCTCAGCCGAACGGCTCAGGACACCCGGACGGGGAACGGCGCGGTTAGCGTCGGACCGCAGTGATAACGAGTTGATCACGGTCGCGGATCCGGGGGCAACCGCCCCCGCCGATGGATCCCGTCGTACAACCCGGAAGGAACCACGTGGCCCGGCACCGCTCCCCGCACGGCCGGCGCGCCCGTCCCCACGGCCTGGTGGAGGGTGCGCTGGCGGTCGCCGTCCCGCACGTCCACATCGCCGCGGGCGGGCTCGCCGAGAGCACGGCCAAGCCCGGTCGGCTGGTGGCGCTGGCCGTCGCCGGCGCGACCGTCGCCGCCGCCGGCCAGCAACTGCTGGTGCACGGCGCCCCGGTGGTCGCCGACGGGGCCACCGCGCTCCGCACCGCACTCGGCGACGTCTTCGGCCCCGAGCCCGTCGTCGGCGTCGCGGCCCCCGAGCAGGTCGCCTCGATCGCCGCGGTGCAGCCGCTCGTCGTCGACGCCGCCGGGCTGGTCAAGGCGGCCGACCTGCAGGCGGCCGCCGCCGAGCAGGCCCGCCTCGCCGAGGAGGCCAGGGTGGCGGAGGCGGCGCGGGTGGCCGAGGAGGCCCGGCGCGCCGAGGAGGCCAGGGTCGCGGCCGAGGCGCAGGCCGCCCG
>NZ_JAHDTH010000116.1 GCF_018531445.1 Pseudonocardia lacus | reverse complement strand
CACCCCGACGATCTGGCGTCCCTCGTATGCTCCGCTCACAGGGGCCTCCTCGAA
This sequence comes from Pseudonocardia lacus, assembly GCF_018531445.1. Classification (GTDB taxonomy): domain Bacteria; phylum Actinomycetota; class Actinomycetes; order Mycobacteriales; family Pseudonocardiaceae; genus Pseudonocardia; species Pseudonocardia lacus. The sequence goes on along the minus strand of NZ_JAHDTH010000116.1, from coordinate 26,156 downwards.
TCGATGGCGTGCACACCTCGAGCATGAGCCGAGGGTCACGAGGAGCGGAGGCCCCGCTCCTTCATCGCATCAGATGCGCCGGGCGGTGGTGAAGTTGGCCCGGTTGACCTTCGAGTACTTGACCACGTCGCCGGTCTGCGGGGCGGCGATCATCTTGCCGTCGCCGATGTAGATGCCGACGTGGCTGATCGGCTGGTAGAAGAACACCAGGTCGCCGGGCTCCATCTGGTCGAACGACACCGGCGTGCCGACGGTGGCCTGCTGGCGGCTCGCCCGCGGCAGGGTGATGCCGATCTGCTTGAACGACCACGAGGTCAGCCCGGAGCAGTCGAAGCGTTCGGGGCCGTTGCCGCCGTAGAGGTAGGGCTGCCCGAGCTTGGTCTGGGCGAACTTGATCGCCTGCACGCCGGCGCCCGAGCCGCTGATCGGGCCGACCGGCCCGGCCACGTCCGGGCCGTTGGCGTCGCGGCGCTCCTGCGGGCTGAGCCGCTCCAGGATCGCGTAGGCCTCGGCGATCCGCTGCTCGGCGGCCTTCTTGCGGACCGCGATCTCCTGCTCGGCGCGGCCGGCCTCGTCGGCGGCGGCCTGCGCGCGGGCCGCGGCGGCGTCCGCGTCGGCCTGGGCGGCGGCGGCGCGGTCGACGATGGCCGTCAGCTCGGCGAGGGCGGCGCGGTAGTCGGCGGAGAGGGTCTCCAGGGCCGACATCTGGTCCAGGAACTCCTGCGGCGAGTCGCTGGCCAGCAGGGCGTTGAACTGGTCGAGGGTGCCGCTCTCGAACGTCGACATCGCCAACTGGTCGACCTCGACGCGGAAGCGCTCCTGCTCCGCGCGGGCCTCGTCGGCGGCGATCCGGGCCGGCTCGACGGCCGCGCGCAGCGTGTCGGCCTCGGCGCGGCGGGCCTCGAACTCGTCCTTGGCGTTGTGCCATTCCTCGGTGAGCGCCTCGGCGTCGCGGCGCACCTGGTCCAGCTGGGCCCGGGCGTCCTCGGCGTTGTCCGGCGGCGGCTGGAGGGGCTGGGCCAGGGCCGGTGCGCTGCTCAGCGTCACGGCCAGTAGCACGGCCAGGGCCACGGTGACCATCGAGGCGATCCGACGGGACGTCCGTCTGCGCTCGGACGGGCTACGCCGCAGCGACACCACGCGGATGAGTCTCCCTCCGCATCGCCCGCACATCCCCAATTCGGCGTAGTAACGCCGTCCGATCGGGGTAATGTGCGTGACCTCGCAGCGCCATCCGCGTTGTAGATGGCGACCAACCGCGAAGCCTGGCGGAGATTACGGAGAGGCATCCGGGGCGTCCAACACCGGACCCCCGCGCCCTCCGGGGGTGAGCGGTCACCCGACGGGGGCGAAGGGCGGCCAACTGCGGCGAACGGCCGCCGCCGTCTCACCCTGCGTCGCGCATCGACTCCGAACTGTCGTCGGTGGTGCTCGCTCGGCGCGGCTCGGGGGCCACCAGTCGCAATCTCGGCACCAGGCCTTGATCTGCGAGCACGGCCAGCGCGCGCCGCTCCGGTGCGTCGAACTGCACGATCGGCGCGCCGGGCGGCACCCCGGCCGGCAGCTCCGCCTCCCCGGCGGCGGCCGCGGGGGCCCCCATCAGCACGCCGATCACGCAGTCGCCGCAGGCCGCGCCGCGGACCTCGCAGCTGTCGCAATCGATGATCATGTCGCCTCCTCGACGTCGGATGACGTTTGACGACGGGGACGTTACGACCGACCACCGACAGTTCCGTCGCACCGGACTCGAACATCCGGTCGATCGGCAGGTCAGGACCGGACCAGCCGACCCAGCAGGACGGCGGAGGGCACCGCGTGCGCGCCGCACTGGCGGACCGAGTCGACGACGGCCCGGTCGGACGTGGCGACCACGACCGGGCGGCCCTGCGGCTCGACGGCGACCAGGTCGCGGATGACGTCGTCGGCCAGCACGCCGGGGTCGCTGAACAGCACGCGCAGCCCGCGGGCCCCGCGGGTGGGGGCGGTGACCACGCCCGCCCCGTCGAACACGACCGTGATCTCCACCCCGGTGCGGGCGGCCAGCGCGGCCAGCTGCCCGGCGAGGCGTTCGCGCTGGTCGGCCAGCGGCAGCTCGGGGTAGCCGGTCTTGCTGACGTTGTAGCCGTCGACGATCAGGTGCACCGCCGGCACGCTGAGCAGGGCGTCCAGGGCGGTGAGGGTGTCGACGGCGCCACCGGCGCGCCCCGCCGTCGCGCCGGCCACGAGGTCGGCCGGGCGCGGTCCGCCGCCGCCGATCGCCAGCTCGCGCCGCAGCCCGGTGACCGCGCCGCCGAGCGTGTCGAGCAGCAGCGACAGCCGCACCTCGTCGGCCTTGCGGGCCTCCTTGGCGGCCTGGCGGGCCGCGGCGACCTCGGCCGCGGCGCGGTCGGCCCGGCGCCGCTCCTCCGCGGCCCGGACGCGCTCGCGCTCCAACTGGGCCCGCACTTCGGACAGCTCGGTGGCCGCCGCGCGCCGCACGTCCTCGACGGTCCGCTCGGCCGCGGCGCTGGCGTCGAGCGCGGCGCGCAGCCGCGCGCCCTGCTCGGAGACCCGCCTGCGCAGCTGCTGGTACTCGTGCTCACGCTGGGCCCCCGCCGAGCGCTCGCGGCTGCGCGACTCGCCCAGCTCCCCGCGCAGCCGCTCCAGCTCGATGGTCAGCTTGTCGATCCGCGACAGCGCGGCGTCGAGCTCCGCGCGCAGCTCCCCGACCTCGCCGCGACGGGCGGCGGCGGCCACGACGTCGGCCGCCGACGGGTCGCCGACCAGGACGGCGGCAGCCGCCGCGGTGAGCGGGTCGTCGGCCTCGGAGGCCAGCTCGGCCGCCAGCTCGCCGGGGCGGTGCTCGTCCCACCAGGCGACCACGTCGGCCCGGAACGCCGCGGAGCACGACAGCTCGGCGACCAGCGACGCCCCGCCGAGCTTGGCCCGCTTGGCGGGGTGGAAGCGGGCCAGCCGGCGCAGCGGGACGGGCAGCTGGGCGGGCGGCATGCCGGCGATGGCGGTGGCCGCGAGCTCGGCGAGCCGGGAGCGCACGGCGTCGGGCAGGCGGTCCCAGTCGACCGCCTTGACCTCGGCCGCGTCGGGGGCGTCCGTGCAGTCGGTGGCGTCGGGTTCGGGGCCGGCCGGACCGGCGTCGTCGTCGGTCGAGCGGACAGCCCTTACCCCGGCGGGTGGGGTTGTTTCCGGGCTCGACATCAGCCCAGGTTACTTGGGTAAGGGCCGGCCCGCGGAGGACGCGCGGCAACAGATCGATACAGCCCTTCCCTGCGGTGTCGGACGTTCTGTCGGTGCGGCCGGTTAGCGTCCGCCCCCGTGCCCGAAGGAAGGAACCGAGGCGCTCCCCAACTCTCCTTCGACGAGCTCGGCACCCCGCTGCGCGAGGTGACCTTCGTCGTGCTCGACCTGGAGACCACGGGCGGCTCGAACCGCACCGACTCGATCACCGAGATCGGCGCGGTCAAGGTGCGCGGCGGCGAGCGGGTCGGCGAGCTGGCCACGCTGGTCGACCCGGGCACCGGCCTGGCCCCCCACGTCGTCGCGCTCACCGGCATCACCACCGCGATGGTCGCCGGCGCCCCGCGGCTGCCCGAGGTCCTGCCGTCGGTGCTGGAGTTCCTGCGCGGCGCCGTCCTGGTGGCGCACAACGCGCCGTTCGACTCCGGCTTCCTGCGCGCGGCCTGCGAGCGCCACGGCCAGCTCTGGCCGCGCCCGCCGGTGCTGTGCACCGCCCGCCTCGCCCGCGCGGTCCTGCCCCACGACGAGGCCCCCAGCGTCCGGCTGGGGGCGCTGGCCCGGCTCTTCGGCACCGAGACCACCCCCACCCACCGGGCCCTCGCCGACGCCCGCGCCACCGTCGAGGTGCTGCACCGGCTGCTGGAGCGCGTCGGCAACCTCGGCGTGCAGAGCCTGGAGGAGCTGCTGGCGCTGACCCGCGAGTCCGCGCCGCACCGGCCCACCTCCGGCCAGCGGCGCAAGCGCGAACTGGCCCGCGACGTGCCCTCCGCGCCCGGCGTCTACCTGTTCCGCGGCCCGCGCGACGAGGTCCTCTACGTCGGCACCAGCGGCGACCTGCACCGCCGCGTCCGCAGCTACTTCACCGCCGGCGAGCGGCGCCGCCGCATCCGCGACATGGTCACCCTCGCCGAGCGCGTCGACACCGTGGTCTGCGCGCACGCCCTGGAGGCCGGGGTGCGCGAGCTGCGGCTCATCGCCGCCCACCAGCCCCGCTACAACCGCCGCTCCCGACGCCCCCACCGCGGCTGGTGGGTCGTGCCGACCAGCGAGGCGTTCCCCCGGCTGTCGGTCGTCACCACCGCCCGCGACGGCGCGATGGGCCCGTTCCGGTCGCGCCAGGACGCCGCCGCCGCGGTCGACACCATCCTCGACGCCGTCCCCCTGCGGCCCTGCACCCAGCGGATCCCCGCCACCGGCGCCAGCGCGACACCCTGCGCCCTGCACGAGATCGGCCGCTGCGCCGCGCCCTGCGCCGGCCTGCAGACCCCGCGGCAGTACGAGCCGGCCGTGCTCGCCCTGCGCGACCTCACCGCGGGCACCGACAGCACCGCCCTGGGTCGGCTCGCCGACCGCGTCCACGACCTCGGCGAGCGCGGCCGCTTCGAGCAGGCCGCCACCCACCGCGACCAGCTCGCCGGCCTGATCCTCGGCCTGCACCGCTCCCAGCGCCTCGCCGCCCTCGCCGCGATCACCGAACTGGTCGGCGCCCGCCCCGACGGAGCCGGCGGCTGGGAGATCGCGGTGGTCCGCCACGGCCGCCTCGCCGCCGCCGGCGTCGCCCGCCGCGGCACCCCGCCGATGCCCGTCATCGACGCCCTCAGCCTGGGCGCGCAGACGGTCCTCCCCGACGACGGACCGTTGCGCGGCGCCCCCGCCGAGGAGGTCCACCTGCTGCACCGCTGGCTGACCACCGGCGGGACCCGGCTGGTCCGCGCCGAGCCCGCCTGGGGCGAGCCGGCCCGCGGGGCCGCGGCGTGGATGCCGTGGGCGGAGAAGGCGCGCCCGGTGCGCGGAGATCCGGAGGAGGCGGGGCTGAGCTGAGCCCCTGCGGCGTCGGCGAACCCCAGCACCGCGCGCACCACGTGGTCACGCACCGGCCTCCGCTCCGCACGTCTGCCGGACCTCCTCGCAGAGTCACCATGGTCTTCGCAGGCTCCACGGCACCTGCGAAGACCACACCGCCCCTGCGAGGACGCCCCCAGGCCCCGGGGCACTAGCGTTCGCCCGTACCCCGCGCCGCCCCACCCGAAGGAGCCGTTCGTGATCACCGCGTTCGTCCTGGTCCACACCGCAGCCGACCGCATCCCGGAGACCGCTCAGGCCATCGCCGACCTCGACGGCGTCTCCGAGGTCTACTCGTGCGCCGGCGACGTCGACCTGGTCGCGGTCGTGCGGGTCCGCGAGCACGAGCAGTTGGCCGACGTGATCGCCGGGGGGTTGAGCAAGGTGGAGGGGGTGCGCAGCACCGACACCCACATCGCGTTCCGGTCCTACAGCCAGCGCGACACCGAGGCCGCGTTCTCCGTCGGGCTGGACTGACGACCGGGCTGGACTGACGACCGGGCTGGACCGGACGGGCGGTCAGCCGGGTTTGCGGGCGATCCCGCCGTAGGCGTCGATCTCGGCGGCGGGGCCGTCGGCCCGCCACCGGGTGATCGACACGATCCCCGGGTCGAGCACCTCGAGGCCCTGGAACCAGCCGGCGATCTCGGCGACGGTGCGCAGGCGGTAGGGCGAGCCCAGGCCGGCCTGGGCCGAGGCGGCCGCCCTGGCGACCCCGCTGGTGTCGGTGGCGTCCCACAGGGCGAGGCAGCTGCCCGGTGGCACCGCGTCGAGCACCCGCCGGATGATCGTGCGGGCCTCCTCGGCCTCCTCGACGTACCCGAGCACGCCCATGAACAGCACGGCGACGGGCTGGTCGAGGTCGAGCAGCTCCGCGGCGCCGGCGAGGACGTCGTCCGGGTACCGGTAGTCGGCGTCGACGAAGAGCGTGGCGCCCTCGGGGCTGGTGCTGCGCAGCAGCGCGCGGGCGTGCGACAGCACCAGCGGGTCGTTGTCGACGTAGACGACCTTCGCGGCCGGGGTGACGCCCTGGGCGACCTCGTGGGTGTTCTGCGCGGTGGGCAGGCCGGTGCCGACGTCGAGGAACTGGTGCACGCCGGACCCGGCGAGGAAGCGCACCGCGCGGGCCAGGAACTCGCGCGAGCTGACGGCGTAGTCGGAGATGATCGGGGCGACGGCCTTCACGGCGTCGCCCACCGCGCGGTCGGCGGCGAAGTTGTCCTTGCCGCCCAACCAGTAGTTCCAGATGCGGGCTCCGTGCGCCACGTCGATGCGCAGGTCGACCTGCTTCCCCTCGATCACGTGGCAGCTCCCGTCGGCGGGCGGACCTGTCGGCGCCGAACCGTAGAGTCACAGCCGGTGACTCCGGCGGTTCACCCTGTCGGACTACCCGCAACTCGGCCAGGTGATGCGTGTCACGCCCGTTGGGCTGTGGAGAACTCCGCCCAGCGGGCCAGTACCCCGGCCGCCGCACCGGAGTCCACCGCGGCCGCCACCCGTTCCAGCGCACCCGGGAAGGCGGCCAACGGGTCGGCGTGCGGGCCGTCGAACGCCACCACGGCGCCGGCCGCGTTCAGCAGCACCGCGTCGCGCACGGGGCCACCCCCGCCGGCGAGGACGTCGCGGAACACCCGGGCGTTGACCTCGGCGTCGCCGCCGCGGAGGTCGTCGCGGGTGGCGGGGGCGATCCCGAAGGCGGCGGGGTCGAGGGTGGTGGTGCGGACCTCGCCGTCCCCCACCACCCGGACAGTGCTCGTGGTGGTGGTCGTCAGCTCGTCGAGGCCGTCGTCGCCGCGCACGACCAGCGCCGACGCCCCGCGCCCCGCGAACACCTCGGCGATCACCGGGGCCAGCCGGGCGTCCGCGCAGCCCACCAGTCCGGCGGCCGGCTGGGCAGGGTTGGACAGCGGGCCGAGCAGGTTCATCGCCGTGGGCACGCCCAGCTGGGCGCGGACCGGGCCGGCGTGGCGCATGGCCGGGTGGAACACCGGGGCGAAGCAGAAGCCGATGCCGACCTCGGCCACGCACGCCGCGACCCCGTCCGGCGGCAGGTCGACGGCGACCCCGAGGGCCTGCAGGACGTCGGCTGCGCCGCTGGCCGAGGACGCCGCCCGGTTGCCGTGCTTGACCACCGGGACGCCGGCGGCGGCCACGACGACGGCCGCCATCGACGAGATGTTCACGGTGTTGGCCTGGTCGCCGCCGGTGCCGACGACGTCCACGGCGCGCACCGGGACGTGCACCCGCCGCGCGTGCCGCAGCATCGCGGCCGCGAGCCCGGCGACCTCGTCGGGGGTTTCCCCCTTGGCGCGCAACGCGACCAGGAACCCCGCCAGCTGCACGGGACTGGCCTCGTCGGACAGCACCCGGTCCATGACCCAGGCCGTGTCCTCGGCGGCCAGGTGGTCGCCGCTCAGCAGCCGCCGCAGCAGCCCCGGCCAGGTCAGCTCGCCGCCCACAGCCCCGCCCACGCCCCGGTCAGCCGTGCAGGGCCGGGTCGGCGCCGCGACCGGCGCGGCGCAGGACGTCGGCGACGGTCTCGGCGGCGGTCAGCGGGTCGAGCGGGTGCACCAGCACCGCGTCGGCCTGCGACCAGGTGGCGAGCCAGCGGTCGTCGCGGCGGCGGGCGGTGACGACGATGGGCGGGCAGTCGTCGATCTCGTTCTTCAGCTGGCGCGACAGCCCCATCCCTCCGGTGGGCTGCGCCTCGCCGTCCAGGATGGCCAGGTCGACCCGGCCGGCGTCGGCGGCGGCGAGCACCTCGGCGATCCCGCCGGCCTCCAGGAAGCTGACCCGGCCCAGGTCGGGCGCCGGGCGCCGGCCGATGGCCGTGATGATGGCCTCCCTGACCTCGGGTCGGTGGCTGAACACCAGCACGGTCAGGCTCGGGCGGGCGGCGGGGCTGCTCACGGCGCGAACTCTAGACCGCACGCCGGGAGACCGGGTCGGGTCCCCGGCCGGGCGGCGCCGCCGAGCCGTCCACGACAAGTTGTAGAAGAAACACCGTCCCCGACAGGCCGTAGAAGTTGGCCGGGGGTCATAATGCCCGCGTGACGACAGCCGCCCCCACGATCAGCGCGCGCATCCACTCGCTGAATCGCCCGAACCTGGTCAGCGTTGGCACGATCGTCTGGCTGTCCAGCGAGCTGATGTTCTTCGCCGGGCTCTTCGCGATCTACTTCACCGCGCGAGCGCAGGTGGCCCCCACCGAGGGATGGCCCCCGCACCCCACCGAGCTGAACGTCCCCTACGCGCTGGGGGTCACGATCGTCCTGATCCTGTCGTCGTTCACCTGCCAGTTCGGCGTGTTCGCCGCCGAGCGCGGCGACGTGTTCGGGCTGCGCCGCTGGTACATGCTCACCCTGGCGATGGGCACCTTCTTCGTGCTCGGCCAGGTCTACGAGTACATCCAGCTCGTGCACGAGGGCACCACGATCTCCTCGGGCCCGTACGGCACGGTGTTCTACCTCGCCACCGGCTTCCACGGTCTGCACGTCACCGGCGGCCTGGTCGCGTTCGTCTACCTGATGATCCGCACCAAGCTGAGCAAGTTCACCCCGCAGCAGGCCACCGCGGCGATCGTCGTGTCGTACTACTGGCACTTCGTCGACGTGGTGTGGATCGGCCTGTTCGCCGTCATCTACTTCATCCGCTGACCGTCGAGGGCGAGAAGACGCACCGATGACCACCACCACACCCCCTCCCCCGACGCCGCAGGCCGGAGCGGGCAGAGGACCCCGCACGCGGTTCCGCCGGCGGATCGCCGGCGCGGTCGCGCTGGGCGTCGGGCTGCTCGTCGCCGGCGGCGCGTACGTCGCGCTGACCCCCGAGGCCAACGTCGCGCGGGCGCAGAGCGAGGACACCGCCCTCATCGCGCAGGGCCAGCAGCTCTACAACAACGCCTGCATCACCTGCCACGGCGGCAACCTGCAGGGCGTGCAGGACCGCGGCCCGAGCCTCATCGGCGTCGGCGACGCCGCGGTCTGGTTCCAGGTCTCCACCGGCCGCATGCCGCTCGCCCGCCAGGAGGCGCAGGCCCAGCGCAAGCCCCCGGTGCCGCAGTTCGACCCGAACACCGAGGAAGGCGCGGCGAACCTGGAGGCGCTGGGCGCCTTCATCCAGGCCAACGGCGGCGGCCCGACCCTGCCCACCAGGGAGGGTGAGCAGCTGATCGGCGACAACCCCGCCCGCGGTGGCGAGCTGTTCCGGCTCAACTGCGCGTCCTGCCACAACTTCACCGGTCGCGGGGCGGCGCTGTCGTCGGGCAAGTTCGCCCCGTCGCTCGACCCGGCGACGCCGGACGTCATCTACGCGGCCATGCTCACCGGCCCGCAGAACATGCCCAAGTTCTCCGACCGCCAGCTCACGGTGGAGGAGAAGGAGGACATCATCGCCTACGTCCTGTCCGTGCGGGGCAACAACAACCCCGGCGGCAACGACCTCGGCGGCATCGGACCGGTGTCCGAGGGCCTGATCGCCTTCATCGTCGGCCTGGCCGGCATGATCGGCTTCGCACTCTGGCTGGGGGCCAAGTCATGACCACATCGCGACACGACGAGCCGCCGTCGCTGGGCGCGGAGAACCCGAGCCCGGCGCACGTCCCGACCCGGGCCGAGCTCGACGACATGGGCCCCGAGGAGCTCGCGGTCCTCGCCGCCCGGTTGGACGACGTCGAGATCGTCCACAACCAGCGCAAGTGGCCGGTCCCGGGCACCCGCGCCGAGAAGCGCGCCGAGCGCGCCGTCGCGCTGTGGTTCCTGATCTCCGCGCTGTCGGCCGTCGCCTTCATCGGGGTCTTCCTCTTCTGGCCCTACGAGTACGTCGCACCCGGCCAGCCCGGCCACCAGCTGTACTCGGCCTACACGCCGCTGGTCGGGCTGTTCTTCGGGCTGTCCGTGCTGGCCCTGGGCATCGGCGTCATCTCCTACGTGAAGAAGTTCTTCCCGGACGAGGTGTCGGTGCAGCAGCGCCACGACGGCCCCTCCGACGAGGTCGCCCGGCGCACGGTGATCGCCCAGCTGGCCAAGGCCGGCAAGGACACCGACATCGCCCGCCGCTCGCTGATCAAGCGGACGGCCGGGCTGGCCGCCGGCGTGTTCGGCCTTGGCCTGGGCATCGCCGCCGTCGCCCCGCTGATCCGCGACCCGTGGAAGGGCCGCGAGGAGGCCGACCTGTGGGTCACCGGCTGGAAGCCGGTGAACGGCGAGACGGTCTACCTGCGCTACGACACCGGCGACCCGTCCGAGATCGCCCTGGTCCGCCCCGAGGACCAGGACCCGGGCTCGATGATGACGGTGTTCCCGTTCCGCGAGTCCGAGCGCGGCGACGAGGAGGCCCTGGTCAAGGCGCTGCGGAAGTCCGACAATCCGGTGATGCTCATCCGCCTGCGCCCCGGCACCCCGGTGACGCTGCGGGAGGGCCAGGAGGACTTCCACCACGGCGACTACTACGCCTTCTCCAAGATCTGCACCCACCTGGGCTGCCCGACCTCGCTCTTCGAGTCGCAGACCAACCGGATCCTCTGCCCGTGCCACCAGTCGCAGTTCATCGCGACCGAGTACGGCAAGCCGGTCTTCGGGCCGGCGGCACGCCCGCTCCCCCAACTGCCCATCACTGTGAATGACGAGGGTTACCTCGTGGCCACGGGGGACTTCCCCGAAGCCATCGGGCCGTCCTTCTGGGAGATCCACGGGTCATGAGTTCGATAACCACACCCACCACGTCCAGCGGCGGCCTGAAGGACCGGGCGGCCGGAGCCCTCGACGAGCTCGACCAGCGCTACCACCCGGCGGCGGGCCTGCGGAAGCAGTTCAACAAGGTCTTCCCGACCCACTGGTCGTTCATGCTCGGTGAGATCGCGCTCTACAGCTTCATCGTGCTGCTGCTCTCGGGCACCTACCTCGGCCTGTTCTTCGACCCGTCCATGGTCGAGGTCACCTACAACGGGCCGTTCGAGAACCTCCGCGGCGTGCACATGAGCCGGGCGTACGAGAGCGCGCTGGAGATCTCGTTCGAGTACCGGGGCGGGCTGTTCGTCCGCCAGATCCACCACTGGGCCGCGCTGCTGTTCATGGCGTCGATGTTCGCCCACATGTTCCGGACGTTCTTCACCGGCGCGTTCCGCAAGCCGCGCGAGGCCAACTGGGTCATCGGCATCCTGCTGATCTTCATCGGCACGTTCGAGGGCTTCTCCGGCTACTCCCTGCCCGACGACCTGCTCTCCGGCACCGGCCTGCGGATCGCCTCCGGCATCACGCTGTCGACGCCGGTCGTGGGCACCTGGCTGAACTACATCCTGTTCGGCAGCGAGTTCCCCGGCACCGAGATCATCCCGCGGCTCTACATCGTGCACGTGCTGCTGCTGCCGGGCATCCTGCTCGCGCTCATCGCGGTGCACGTGGGCCTGGTGTGGTACCAGAAGCACACCCAGTTCCCGGGCGCCGGGCGCACCGAGAAGAACGTCGTCGGCGTCCGGATCCTGCCGGCGTTCGCGGCCAAGGGCGGCGCCTTCTTCGCCGTCTCGGTCGGTGTCATGGGCCTGATGGCCGGGCTGTTCCAGATCAACCCGATCTGGAACCTCGGCCCGTACAACCCGTCGCAGGTCTCCGCCGGCTCCCAGCCCGACTTCTACATGGGCTGGTCGGACGGCATGGCCCGGCTCTGGCCGGCCTGGGAGTTCGTGATCGGCGACTACACGATCCCGGCGACGTTCATCCCGACGGCGATGTTCCTGCCGGTCATCTTCGTGCTGGCCGGCGCGTACCCGGCGATCGAGAGACGGTTCACCGGGGACAACGCGCTGCACAACCTGCTGCAGCGCCCGCGCGACGTGCCGGTCCGCACGTCGCTGGGCGCCATGGCCATCGCGTTCTACCTCGTGCTGCTGGTCTCCTCGGCCAACGACTGGTTCGCCTACTTCTTCGACGTGTCGCTCAACGCCACGACGTGGATGGGCCGGATCGGCCTGCTGGTGATCCCGCCGATCGCCTACTGGGTGACCTACCGGATCTGCCTGGGCCTGCAGCGCGGCGACCGCGCGGTGCTGGAGCACGGCATCGAGACCGGCATCATCAAGCGGCTGCCGCACGGCGAGTTCATCGAGGTGCACCAGCCGCTGGCCGGCGTCGACTCGCACGGCCACGCCATCCCGCTGGAGTACCAGGGCGCCCCGGTGCCCAAGCGGATGAACCAGCTGGGCATGGGCGGCGCCCCGGTCCCCGGCTCGCTGCTCACCCCCGACCCGCCGGAGCAGACCGCGGCCCTGGAGAGGGCCCGGCGCGAGGAGGAGGCCGCCGAGGCGGCGCTCCACCGCGGCGACGAGGGCGACGCGAACCGCGAACGCCGGGTCGAGGAGCGCCAGGCGCTCGCCGGCCGGCCGGACGCCGGACGACCGAAGGACCTGACGGACTGATCAGCGCTCTTCACGAGGGGCCCCGCCGTGATGGCGGGGCCCCTTCGTCGTTGCGCTCCGTGGCGTCCGCGGCGCCATTCGGCGAGGGGCGGGGCGGGGCGTCCTCGCAGCGCGGGGCGAGTGTCCTCGCAGCGCCGGGTGGGTGCCGCAGCGCTGGCGGAGTCGTCGCAGCCCGCCGGCGGGCTGCGAGCACACCCCTGAGTCTGCGAGGGCCCGCCGCGCCCGGCGTCCCCCCAAGCCCCCCTGCTCGATCTGAGGTCGCCCGCCGCGAAGGCGCCGCCGGAGGCCCCTCAAGAACGCCGGAGACCCCTCAAACCGCCGGAGGCCCCTCAAACGCCCGAGGCATCCCGCCTCGGGCGCCGAACCCCACCACCCCCAGCACCACCACGAACACCACCAGGTAGGCGTCCGGGAAGAACGAGATCACCCCGGTGCTCGGGATCGGCCCCACCACCGGCCCCGGTAGCGCCGTGATCACCGCCAGCGTCGTCCCCAGCACCGCGGCGAACCCCCACCACGACCCGCGAGCCGCCAGCGCGACGAGCATCGGCACCACCCACACCCAGTGGTGCGACCACGCGAACGGCGACGCGGCGGCCGCGCAGAGGCCGCACAGGCTCAGCGCGAGCACCTCTTCGCCCCGATCCGCCAGCCGCACGGCCACCGCCAGGGTCGCCGCGACGAGCAGGGCCGCGCAGACGAGGTAGACGGCTGTGGCGACCGGTCCGGGGCCGAGGAGGCGGGTGACCAGGCCGTTGACGGAGTGGTTGGCGTTGCCGTCGACGGCGGCGATGCGGTCGGCGGCGGCGAAGGTGCCGCGCAGCCAGTACCGCACGGAGTCGGCGGGGGCGAGCAGGAAGCCGAGCGCGCCGGCGGCGACGAAGGTGCCGACGGCCGTCGCGGCGGCCCGGTACTGCCGGCGCAGCAGCAGGAAGGCGACGAACAGCAGCGGGGTGAGCTTGACCGCGGCGGCCAGCCCGAGGCCGACCCCGCGCCAGCGGCTGTCGCGCCGGCCCAGCAGGTCGCCGGCCACCAGGGCCAGCAGCACGATGTTGATCTGGCCGAGGTACAGCGTGGTGCGGACGGGGTCGAGCCAGGTGGCCAGTGCCGTCACCAGCACCACCGCGGCGACCGTCGGCGGCCCCGCCGGCACCCCGACGGCGCGCGCGCAGCGGCGGGCCACGAGGGCCAGCAGGACGAGCCCCAGCGCGGTCCAGAGGACCTTCAGCACCGGCATCGGCAGGAGCGCCAGCGGGGCGAACAGGACCGCGGCCACCGGCGGGTAGACGAACGGCAGCAGGTCGAGCACGACGCCGTGCTCGTAGAGCGGGCGTCCGTCGAGCAGGTACCGCCCGCCCGCCCGGTAGACCTCCAGGTCGATCAGCAGGGTGTGGGCGTCCGGCCAGATGGTCAGCACCACCGCGTGCCCGACCAGCGCGAGCAGTGCCGCGCCCGCCGCGACCGCGAGGGCCACCGGTGCGTGCACGGCCCGCTGCCGCGGCTGAGCGCTCGTCACGGCCCGCGACGCTACCGGCGCGGCGCTGTCGTCCCGCGCCCGCGTCGACCATCATCGAGCCGGGCGCGTGATCGACGAGGAGGAGCGGCGGATGAAGGTCGATATCGGGGTGCGCAGCACCGGGCTGGCGGACCTGGCCACCGAGGTCCGCGGGCGGGAGGAGGCGGGCTACGACGGGCTGTGGACCGCGGAGACCGCGCACGACCCGTTCCTGCCGCACATGGTGATCGCCGAGCACACCGAGCGGGTGGCGATGGGCACCGGCATCGCGGTGGCGTTCGGCCGCAGCCCGATGACCGTGGCGAACACCGCGCACGACCTGCAGGTGCTGTCGGAGGGCCGGTTCCTGCTCGGGCTGGGCAGCCAGATCAAGCCGCACATCGAGCGCCGGTTCAGCATGCCGTGGTCCAGCCCGGCCAAGCGGATGCGCGAGTACGTCTCGGCGCTGCGGGCGATCTGGGCGGCGTGGAACGACGGCGAGAAGCTCGACTTCCGCGGCGACTTCTACCAGCACACGCTGATGACGCCGTTCTTCACGCCGGCGCCGAGCCCGTGGGGCCCGCCGAAGGTGTACCTGGCCGCCGTGGGCGAGCTGATGACCCGCACGGCGGGCGAGGTGTGCGACGGCCTGCAGCCGCACGCGTTCACCACGGCCCGCTACCTGGAGGAGGTCACGCTGCCGATCGTGCACGAGGGGTTGGCGAGATCGGGGCGCAAACCCGCCGACTTCTCGATCAGCTTCGGCGGCTTCGTGGTCACCGGCCGGACCGAGGAGGAGATGGCCGAGGCGGCCCGGGGCACCAGGCAGCAGATCGCCTTCTACGCCAGCACCCCCGCCTACCGCCCGGTGCTGGAGCTGCACGGCTGGGGCGAGCTGCAGACCGAGCTGAACCGGCTGTCCAAGGGTTCGGACCCGCAGCGCTGGCAGAAGATGGGCGAGCTCGTCGACGACGAGGTCCTCGACGCGTTCGCGGTCACCGCCGAGCCGGACGCCCTCGGCGCCGCCGTGCTGGAGCGCTGGGGCCGCTGGGTCGACCGGTTCTCCTTCTACGCCCCCTACCGCCATTCCGACGACATGTTCGCGCCGGCCATCGACGTACTGCGGAAGGCCTAACCATTCGGCCAGTCGTTCTCCGAACGGAGTAGCGATTCCGGGCGAACAGGTGCAGCCGGCAACGAGTGCATTACGGCCGGTTTGAGGAGTGCGCCTGATCGGGAACTCGTGCCCCGATCGGGAACAAGCCCGAGCACATCCGAGCGGAATCGGATACCTGAGAGGACACGACAATGGTCGCGATCGTCGCCGCGGTGCTGTTCGGCCTGGCCCTCATCTTCCGACTGGCCGGTGTCGCCCTGGAGGTCATCACCTGGGACGTGCTGATGCTGGCCGGTCTGCTCTGCGTGGGCCTGCACCTGGCCGGGATCGGCACCCGCCGCCGGTCCTACAGCCGGCGGTAGGGACGACGGGCGGCTCACCGCCCCCACCTGCGCGAACGCCCGGGAGACCAGTGGTCTCCCGGGCGTTCGCGCGTCCCGGGCCGGACCCCGGTCGACCACGGGGTGTCCGCCCCCGTGGTCGAGGCCGACCGGGGGAAACCCCTGCCTCCGGTGAGCCCGGGTGTGCGGCCGTGGTGACTGGCGCTACAGTGATCGGCATGCGCATCGCCCTCGCTCTCGCCGCGGCAGTACCGCCGCGCGCCGGCTGAGCCAGGCCGCCGGCGCGCGCATTCCCCACCACTACCGAGGCCTGGCTCGGGTCACCTGCCCCGCAGAACCCCGCCACTGGAGCCGATCATGACGATTCTCGACGTCTCTCCCCGCTCGACCTACGCCCCCCGCCTGCAGCGCCGCCACGAGATCGTGACGACCGGCGGCATGGACGGCGTCCTGTGCGTCGGCGACGCGCTCCGCGAGTGCGGTTTCCCGGTCCGCGACTTCACCGTCGAGGTCCACGAGGGCGTGCCCTACAGCTCGGTCCTCTGCACGGTCTCGGTCACCGACGCCGAGTCGGCCACCTTCACCGAGCGCATCGGCGCCCTCCCGGCCGTCGTCTCGGTCGACCGGTACTGATGTCCGGTCGGCTCGGGCGGACTGCCCCGCCCGAGCCGTCGGCGGTCAGCGCGCCGGCACGCCGCGGGCGTGCTCCAGCATCTCGGCCATGTCCGCCACCTTGACCCGCTCCGCCTCCCGCAGGCCGCCGCGGCGCACCTCCTCGGCGTCCAGCCGCAGCCAGCCCGTCCAGTCGACCGGGTGCACGCCGTGCGCGGCGAGGGTCTCCCGCAGCGCCTCCGGCTCCGGGTGCGCGGGTGCCGGCAGCGACGGCAGGTCCTCCAGCACGGCGGCCACGGTCTCGGCGGCGTCGGACTTGTTGGTGCCGATCACCCCGGTCGGACCGCGCTTGATCCAGCCGGTGACGTAGGCGCCGGGCACCCGCTGCCCGTCGCGGAGCACCCGGCCGGCCTCGTTCGGCACGATGCCGCCGCGCTCGTCGAACGGCAGGCCGGGCACGGGCTCGGCGCGGTAGCCGATCGCCCGCACGACCAGCCCGACGTCGAGCGCCTCCAGTTCGCCGGTGCCGCTGACCCGGTCGTCGGCGGAGACGGTGTTGCGCTCGGCGACCACCGCGCTCACCCGGTCGTCGCCGTCCAGGCGCACGGGGCTGCGCAGGAACCGCAGGTGGATGCGGCGGGCGCCGCCGGTCGACGGTGCGCTCGCCCAGCCGCGCAGGATGTCGAGGTTCTGGCGCTGGCGGCGGTCCGCCGGCTCGGGGACGCCGGCGGCGAGCAGGCCGTCGTCGTGGACCAGCACGTCGACGTCGGCCAGCTCGCCGATCTGGCGCAGCTCGGCGGGGGTGAACCGGACGTGCTGGGGGGCGCGCCGGATCAGCACGTGCACGTCGCGCACGGCGCTGGAGCGCAGGAGGTCGAGCACCTGGTCGGGCACATCGGTGGCGGCCATCTCCTCGGGGTCGCGGGCGAGCACCCTGGCCACGTCCAGCGCCACGTTGCCGGCCCCGACGACCGCCGCGCCCGGGTGGTCGAGCCGCGGCGCGAGCCCGATGTGGTCGGGGTGGCCGCAGTACCAGCTGACGAACGGCCCGGAGCCGTACGAGCCGGGCAGGTCCTCCCCCGGGATGTCGAGGTCGCGGTCGATCGAGCTGCCGGTGGCGTGCACGACGGCGTGGAAGTGCTCGCGCAGGACGTCGAGCGGGACCCCGCCCTCGCCGATCCGCACCCCGCCGAGGAACTCCACCTCGGCCGGGTCGAACGGGCGCTGCAGCACCCGGATGACCGACTTCATCTTCACGTGGTCGGGCGCGACCCCGTAGCGGACCAGGCCGTACGGGGCGGGCAACCGGTCGAGCACCTCCACGCTCACCGGCTCGCCCGAGGCCAGCAGCGCCGCCGCCGCGTAGAGGCCGGACGGTCCGGCGCCGATGACCGCGACCCGCGCTCGCCCGCCGCCGATGTTGCCCTCGTGCATGTGCCCTCCTCCGTCACGGCCGTCGGGTCGGCCGTGTCCTGGACGTCGGCGAACGGCACCGGGTGGTGGAGCGGTGCCGGGCTGTGCTTCCGCCGGTGGGCCAACCCTACGTCCCCGCCACCCGGACGGCCGTCAGTCATCCGACGCGTCGTCACCCTCCGACGAGCCCCTTGCCCTCTGCCGTTCGGCCGTCCGGGAGCGCGGCGACCGGCCGCTAGCCTGTGGGCCCGTGGAGACCTCCGGTCAGAACCTGTTCGGCAAGCGGGTGCTCGTGGAGCTCTCGCACGCCATCGAGCAGTTCGCGCTCGCCGCCCGCCCGGGCGATCCGCTGGTGGTCCTCGCGATGTTCCAGAAGGCGTCGTACTTCGCCCGCGAGCAGGCGGTCTACCGCGACATCGCCGCCCGCGGCGCGGTCACCGTCGTCGGCCTGGCCGAGGACGTCCCGCCGGAGCTGCCGCCCGGCGTGCGGCACTGCCTGTTCCCCGGCTCGGACGAGCTGGCCCGCGAGTGGAGCGTCACGGTGCTCGGCCCGCGCGGCGGCGCGACGCTCGTGGCCACCGACCTGGAGACGGTCGACCCGGGCGCGGCGACCCTGGAGGAGGGCAGGCGCTTCCGGGCGGGCTGGTCCTTCCGCCGCGCCGACGCCTACGGCGAGGTCCTGCGCCTGCGCGGCAGGCTGCGCCTCCCACCCGACCTGCGCGACCAGGTCGACGAGGTCCTGCACGCCGTGCTCACCGAGCCCGAGCCGGCCCAGCAGGACTGGTGGAACGTGCCGCTGCGCTTCCTGGCCGGGCGCACCGCGGTGAGCGTCGACGAGCGCACCCGGCTGACCGCCGTGCTGGCCGCCACCGACGCCGACGACACCGAGCGCGACCCGCGCACCGGCCTGCACACCGAGCGGTTCCTGCACCGCTGGACCGCCGGGCTGGGCGGCAGCCTCCCGGTCGGCCTGGCCCTGCTGCGGGTCCCCGGGCTGGCCGGGCTGCGCGAGCAGTTCGGGCTGCGCGCCGCGACCGACGCGCTCGCCGGCGTGACCGGCTGCGTGCGGGACCTGCTCGGCGAGGGCGACCGGCTGGTGCGCCTGGACGAGGAGGACTTCCTGGCCGTGCTGCCGTCCTGGGCGCCGGACCGGGTGCTGCGGTTCTGCGAGCAGGCGTGCGCCGGGATCGCCGAGCTGGACCGGGTCTACCCGTTCGTCGCGCTGCCCGCGGCCGCCGCGGCGACGGTCACCCGCAGCCGGCCGCTGCCGCTCGACGAGCTGCGGGAGCGGGTGGGTGAGCGCGACGCGGTCTCCGCGGAGGTCGAGCCCGCGGAGGTCTAGTGCCCGGGCCATCCGTGCGGTGACCACATCCGTGCACCGGGTCGGCGACATGCCGGGCAGTAGCCTCGTTCGGGAACGACCCCGATGGAGGTGCGGGCAGATGAGCGAGACCGACCCGCACATCCACGTCGAGCAGAAGGTGCTGGAGGCCGGCCCCACCGTCCGCAACCTGATCTCGTCGATGCTGGGCCGCGCCACCGACGCGCCGAGCGTCGTCACCACAGGTTGCGGCATTCGGGTGGCCTACGCGATGACCTCGCCCCGTCCGGAAAGCGTCACCTGCCTCGCCTGCCGAGAACATGCCCACCGGGAGTACCTGCGCTTCGCCGACCAGTTCGAGCGCATGGGCCCGACGCCTGGCGCGATCATCACCGACGACCAGTTGGCCGAGGCTGTGGAACGGCTCCGGGATCTCGCGAAGAGGTTCTCGGGATAGTGGGTGACCGCGTCAGCTGTCGGCGTCGTGGAAGGCGGTGAGGCGCTCGGCCTCCTCCTCGACGGCCCGCTGCCACGCCGGGTCCAGCGGCGCGAAGGGCTGCCACCGCAGGCCCCCGTCGACCGTCCAGGTGCCGGCGACCCGCCCGTCGACCAGGAACGTGCGGATCGACTGCGGCATGCGCACGTGGAAGACCTTCGAGCGGTGCTCGTCGGGCAGGACCTGGGCGCGGCGGGCGTGCGCGAGCAGGACCGCCTCCCACTGGCCGAGGAACCGGACCGGGGCCGGGGTGTCGGCGTCGGGCAGCGGCGCGTCGGGCAGGTCGACCAGCTCGCCGCCGGCCTCGTCGGCGAAGCGGCGCAGCTCCAGCCGGGCCAGCACCGCGCGCGCCTCGGTGACCGACCAGCCGCAGAAGCTCGCCACGTCCTTGGCCGACGCGGGTCCGAACGCGCCGAGGTAGCGCCGGGCCAGCATGTCGCGCGAGGCGGCGACGTCGAGCGGCGGATCGGGGACCAGGTCGGGGCCCGCGAGGGCGTAGACGTGGGCGCGGGGACGCTCCCACGTGCCCGCCGAGGGGTGGCGGACGAGGTCGACCCACAGCTGGACGCCCGGCCAGACCTCGCGGGGCAGCCCGTCGGCGAGCAGCCGCTGCTGGAGCTCGGCCTGCTTGAGCGGGCCCTCGGCCAGGTACCCGCGCACCAGGTCGGCCACCGCGTCCATGTCGACCTCCCCCGCCGCCCCGGCGCTGCGCTGCCACCACACCCGGCGCGGCGCCCGCACGGCCTCGGTGAACGGCGGGTAGTCGGCCGCGGCGACCATGTGGATGGTGCAGCGCATCACCCAGCCCTGGACGATCTCCCCGGCCAGCAGGGCGGCGGTGAGCTGCTCGCGGCGGAAGTCGCGCACCCTCGACCACATGCCCACGTAGCCCGACGGCGCGTACTGCGTCTGCAGGCCGGCGACCCGGCCGGCGACCTCGGGCAGCGACAGCCCGGACCGCTCCAGCAGCAGCTGGCGGGCCAGCACGGCCCGGTTCAGCTGCGCGACGGTCAGGGTCGGTCCGGCCGGCGTCCGCTTTCTCACACCGGCAGTCTGCCGCCCACCCCCGACAGCCGTGACATTGGTCAGGTCCGGCTCATGATGTGCTCCACTGCCGGCCGCGGCACCCGGGCGGCATCGTTGCCGGCATGGACGCGCGAGTACTGCAGATCGAGGGGGTGCGGCACCGCTACGGCGCGCTGACCGCCGTCGACGGGGTCGACCTCCGCGTGGCGCCCGGCGAGTGCGTCGCGCTGCTTGGCCCCAACGGGGCCGGGAAGACGACGCTGATCGGGCTGGCGACCGGGCTGCTGGCCGCCCAGGAGGGCCGGGTGCGGGTGTGCGGCGGCGACCCGCGCTCGGCCGCCACCCGCCGCCACCTCGGCGTCGTCCAGCAGACGATGGGCTTCCCCACGACGCTGACGGTGGCCGAGCTGGTGCGCGGGGCGGCCGTGCGGGCCGGGCGGCCGGCCGCCGCGGCCGGGCCGGTGCTGGCCGAGGTCGGGATCACCGACCTGGCCCGGCGCCGCTCGGCGAAGCTGTCCGGCGGGCAGCGCCAGCGGGTCGCGCTGGCCATGGCCCTGGTCGGCGACCCCGACCTGCTGCTGCTCGACGAGCCGACCGCCGGCCTGGACGTGGCCGCGCGCCGCACGTTCTGGCAGGTGCTGGCCCGGCGCCGGGACGCGGGCGTCGGCATCCTGCTGACCACCCACATCCTGGAGGAGGCCGCGTCGACGGCCGACCGGGTCGTGGTGCTGCACCGCGGTCGCGTGGTGGCCGAGGACAGCCCGGGCGGGCTGTCCGCGCGGCTCGCCGACCGCACCCTGACCGCCCGCAGCGGCGTCGACGTCGTGGTGCTGCGCGGCCTGCCCGGCGTGCTCACCGCCGTGCGCGACGGCGAGCGCGTGCGGGTGACCAGCGCCGAGCCGGAGCGGGTGCTGCGCGCCTGGCTCCCGCTCGACGACGCGCTGGGCGAGCTGCGGGTGGAGGGCGCCGGCCTGGAGCAGGCCCTGTTCGCCCTCACCGACGACCGATCCGAGCGGGACGACGAGACGATGGGGGTGCCGGCATGACCGCGGTGGTGGAGCGGGCCGTGGAGCGCCGCGAGGGATTCGACGCGCGTGTGCTCGGGGTGGAGGTGGCCGAGGGGCTGCGCGCGATCCTGCGCGAGCCGACGGCGCTGTTCTTCGCGGTCCTGATGCCGGTGCTGTTCTTCGCGCTGTTCGCCGGGATCTTCGGCGGCTACACCTCGCCGTCCGGGCTGCCGGCCGCCGCGACGATGCTGGCGACCTACGGGACGTTCACCGTGGCCACGGTGATGATGGTCAACCCGGGGGTGACCGTGGCCGACGACCGCACCCGGGGCTGGCTGCGGGTCAAGAAGGTCTCCGGGACCCCGATCGCCGTCTCCGTCGCGGCGAAGGTGATCGCCGCGCTGCCCTACGCGCTGCTGTCCCTGTTGGCGATCAGCGCGGTCTCGCTGCTGGTCGCCGGCCCGGTGCTGGACGTGGGCACCTGGCTGCGCCTGGTCGGGGTGCTGCTGCTGGGCGGGCTGCCGTTCGCGCTGCTCAGCCTGGCCGTCGGGTTCGTGGCCTCGTCGAACGCGACGGTGGCCATCCTGAACGCGATCCTGTTCCCGATGTCGATCGCCTCGGGGCTGTGGATCCCGCCGGAGATGCTGCCCGGCGTCGTCCAGGCGATCGCCCCGGTGCTGCCGACCTTCCACCTGGCGCAGCTCGCGCTGGGCCAGCTGACCGGGGCCGGGGGGCTCGGTCACCTGGTCGCGCTGCTGGTCAGCACGGTGGTCGCGGCCGCTCTGGCCGGTCTCGCCTACCGTAACCTGCGGGTGTGAGCGGAGCGGCGGAAGGGCCGCGGCGCCCCGCCCGACGGTGGGGCGCCGCGGCCCTGCGCGCCTGGTGGGACGACTCGCCCAAGCGGTGGCGCCCGGCCACCTTCGTCACCCTGTTCTGGGTGAGCGCGCTGCTCTACATGCCGCTCTTCGACGCGGATGCGCCCGGCTGGGTGTACGTCATCGGCGCGCTGACCATCGCCGTCTACGTGCCGTTCTACCTCGCCGTCGACCTGCGGCCCGGTCCGCTGCGCGACTACGGCGAGTGGATCAGCACCGGGTTGGCGCTGCTGGTCACCCCGGTCAACCCCGGCGGCGCCGTGCTGCTCGTCTACGCCGGTGGCATCGCGGGCAGCCACCGGCGGCGCACGGTGGCGCTGCGCTGGCTGGTCGGGCTCACCGCGCTGGTGGTGCTGCTGACCGCGCTGTCGCAGATCCCGCTGCCCTGGCGGTTGTGGGCCTTCGGCCCGCACGCCGTGCTGATCTGGGTGATCGGGCTCATCTGCATCGAGGCCGGCGCCGAGGGCCGCGCCGCGCAGGCCCGCAGCGCCCAGGTCGAGCACCTGGCGACGGTGGCCGAGCGCGAGCGGATCTCCCGCGACCTGCACGACCTGCTCGGCCACACGCTGACCGGCATCGTCGTGCGCTCCCAGCTGGCCCAGCGGCTGGTCGCGGCCGACCCGGACGCCGGCGTCGTCGAGATGGCGGCCGTCGAGAAGGCCGCCCGCGAGGCGCTCGCGGAGGTCCGGGCCACGGTCAGCGGCTGGCGCCAGATCGACTTCGGTGCCGAGCTGGACAACGCGCGGGAGGCGCTCACCGCCGCCGGCGTCGAGCTGGTGACCACCCGCGACCCCGACCTCACGCTCACCCCGTCCGCGGAGTCCGCGCTCGGGCTGGCCCTGCGCGAGGCGGTGACGAACGTCGTTCGCCACTCCGGGGCCACCCGGTGCGTGGTCAGCCTCACCGGCTCCGGCGAGGAGGTGGCCCTGGAGGTCACCGACGACGGCGTCGGCGGCGGCCGCGACGGCACCGGCCTGACCGGCATGCGCGAGCGGATCGCCGCGCTCGGCGGGGAGGTCCGCCGGTCCCTGCACGGTGGCACCGCGCTCGTCGTGACCCTCCCCCGGGCGGTGGCGACGTGACGATCAGGGTCGTGCTGGCCGAGGACCAGGGCATGGTGCTCGGCGCGTTCGCCGCGCTGCTGCGCCTGGAGCCCGATCTCGACGTCGTGGCCACCGCGACCGACGGGCCCAAGGCGCTGGCCGCCGTCCTGGAGCACGACCCGGACGTCCTGGTCACCGACGTGGAGATGCCCGGCATGAGCGGGCTCGACGTCGCCGCGGCCCTGCGCCGCGACGGCAACCGGGCCCGCGTCGTGATCGTCACGACCTTCGGCCGGTCGGGCTACCTGCGCCGGGCGCTGGACTCCGGGGTGGCCGGCTACGTGCTCAAGGACGCCCCGATCGACCAGCTGGTCGGCGTGGTCCGCCGGGTGCACGCCGGCGAGCGCGTGGTCGACCCGCAGCTGGCCATGGCCGCCTGGGACGCCGCCGACCCGATGACCGACCGCGAGCGCGACGTCCTGCGGCTGGCCGCCGACGGCCTGCCCAACGGCGAGATCGCCGCGCGCCTGCACCTGGCCGAGGGCACCGTGCGCAACTACCTGTCGACGGCGATCACCAAGCTCGGGGTGCGCAACCGCATCGAGGCGGCGCGGATGGCCCGCGACCGCGGCTGGCTCTAGCGCGCGGGTTCCTTCAGCTCCACGAACAGCGAGTGCGACACGGTGTCGCCGATGTTCTCCCCGATGTGGGTCTGGGCGGGCACCCAGCCCGCCTCGTGCCGGCTCTTGCGCACCTCGACGCTGCGCCCGCCCACGGTGAGCCGCCGCTGGAAGGTGCTCAGCGGGATGATCACCATGTCGGGGTGGCTGTGCTCGCAGGTCCGGTCGCCGGGACGGTCGCGGTACTCCAGCACGCGGACGCGCTCGTTCTCGAACACCACGGAGTAGAACTGCGGGTCCGTGTGGACGGGGTCGAGGCTCATGGCGACTCCTTCGTGGGACGGAAGTACCATGAAGGACAGTAGAGTACCGTGAGCGGTGATGGCAACGCCCTACGAACAGACCGGCCGCCGCAACCAGAAGGCCCGCACCCGGCAGGCCCTCGTCGCGGCCGCGCGAGAACTCCTGGCCCGCGGCGTGACCCCCACCGTCGAGGACGCCGCCGAGGCCGCCGCGGTGTCGCGGACCACCGCCTACCGCTACTTCCCCAACCAGGCCGCGCTGATCGGCGCCGCGCACCCCGAGATCGACCAGGCCTCGCTGCTGCCGGCCGAGGGGGCGCCCGCGGACCCGCGCGACCGGCTCGACGTGGTCCTGCGGGAGGCCACCCGCATCGTGGTCGACTGGGAGGCCCAGCTGCGCGCGTCGCTGCGGCTGTCCCTGGAACCCGGTGCCGACCCGACCGGGCCGGTGCTGCGCCGCGGTCGGGTCATCGGCTGGATCTGCGAGGCGCTCGAGCCGCTGGCCACCACCCACCCGGACATCGACCGGCGCGCGCTCGCCGTCGCGATCCGCGCGGCCACCGGTGTCGAGGCGTTCGTCTGGCTGGTGGACGTGGCCGGCCTGACCCGTGACGAGGCCGTCGCCACGCTGCGCTGGAACGGGCGGGCGCAACTGCACGCCGCGCTGCAGACCGGTGGTCCACCGGGCCGCGGCGGGTGACGGGTCGCCCGGTCCCTACCGCTCCGGTCGGTAGGTGTTGACGGCGAACTCGACGCCCTGCGGGTCGGTCAGCTCGGCGGTCCGCACCGGCTCGATCGTGCGGGGCCCGACGCGCACGGTGGCCCCGAGCTCCACCGCCCGCCCGACGGTCTTGTCGGTGTCGGACACCGCGAAGGTGACCGTCCAGCGGGCGTCCGCGCCCGGGCCGACCCAGCCCACGCAGTTGGAGAAGTCCTCGGGGACGCCGCCCGCGGCGTGCCGCTCGCGCAGGCCGGGGTAGAACCGCTCGAGGACGTCGGCGTAGCCGGGCAGCACCCACATCGAGCTCTCCCCCAGCGGGACCGTCCGCCAGCCGAACACCTCCGCGTAGAACGGCTCCACGGCGGCCGGGTCGGGGGTCTGCAGGTTGCTCCAGTTCCAGGCGCCGTCGGCGCCGTCGTTGACCACCTGGGCGCCGCCGCGCCCACGGGCCTCCCACAGCCGGAACACCGCACCGGCCGGGTCGGCGACCGTCGCGGTGCGCCCGGCGCCCTCGACGTCGGCCGGCGCGGCGAGCAGGCGCCCGCCCGACCGCCGCACCGCGGTCGCGGCGTCGTCCACCCGGTCGACCCGGACGTAGGTGGTCCAGCCCGGCTCGGTCGGGCCGCCGGGCGGCCCGCCGATGCCGGCGACGTCGCGCCCGTCGAGGCTGCCCACCAGCCCCGCCGGGGTCTCCCGGATGTGCCAGCCGAACAGGTCGCCGTAGAACCGCGCCGCGCCCGCCGGGTCGGGGTGGGTCGTGTCGATCCAGCAGGGGACGCCGTGGGCGTAGCGGTCCGCGTCTTCAGCCATGGCCGCGACGCTACGAGCCGCAGCGGTCATTTCCTGTCCGCAATACCCCGCCGCCGTGCACGCGGCCCGGCTTCACCCGCTGACGGCCGGCTCCGCCGGGGCGAAGCCCGTGCGGTCGGCCAGGAACCGGTCGACCAGCTCGGCCGCGTGCCCAGTGCCCTCGCGCCCCTCCGGCACCGGAACCGCGTCGTCGGACGGCGACTCGAACAGCCCGGTCGCCGGCCGTCGCCGGCGCGGGAGGTTGGCGGCCATCCGCTCGGTGTGCACCTGCAGCCCGGTCAGCGACGTCCGCAGCCGGGACGCGGCGCCGCCGGCCGCGGCCAGCAGGTCCGACAGCGTCTGCCACTCGGCGTGCCACGGGCCCGCGGCGCGCTGGTGCTCGTGGTCGGCCGAGGCCAGCAGCGTCGCGGCCAGGCCGGGGGCCCGCCGGGCCGCGGCCCGCGCGGTGACCGCGGCGATCGGGTTGCGCT
>NZ_JAHDTH010000115.1 GCF_018531445.1 Pseudonocardia lacus | reverse complement strand
GCGGTTCGTGCCGCACGTGACGCTGCTGCGCAGGCGGCTGCGTCCCGGCCCGGGCGCCGTCGCCGACCCGGCCACCCCGTGGGCCGGGCGCACCGGGCCGTGGTGGCGCCCGGCCGACCTGCTGCTGGTCAGCAGCGAGCCGGCGCGCGGCGGCTCGCGGTACCGCGTCGTGCACCGGGTGCCGCTGCAGCCCGCGTGATCGTCGCCGGAGCGCCGCCCCCGGCGCCCCTCCGACCGCGGCTGGTACCGTATGTGGTGGGTCCGGCTGCAGTCCGTGGCGGCCGTGCACCGTCTCCGGCTCCCCTTCCGTGCGGGTTCCGGCATCACGGCACAGACACGAAAGAGGAGCACGTGGCACTCGACGCCGCTGAGAAGAAGACCATCCTGAACACCTACGGGGTGCACGAGACCGACACCGGGTCCCCCGAGGCCCAGGTCGCGCTGCTGACCAAGCGGATCAGCGACCTCACCGAGCACCTCAAGATGCACAAGCACGACCACCACTCGCGCCGCGGGCTGCTGCTGCTGGTCGGCCGCCGCCGCCGGCTGCTGAAGTACCTGCGCGAGGTCGACGTGGCGCGCTACCGCTCCCTGATCGAGCGCCTCGGCATCCGCCGCTGACCCTGTGGCCCGGTCCGCCTCCTGGCGGGCCGGGCCACGGTCCGATTTACTGCACGACGCACGACCGCACGACAAGACCTGCACGACAAGACGAGAACGCACTACCCGCAGCGACGACGCCACGCCTCCGGCAGACGATCCGCCGGTCCTCGGTAGTGGCTCCCGGGCACGCGACACGCAGCGCCCCGGGGGCTTCGATCGAAGACCGGCTCGGCCGAGGATCCTCCCGGTGTGGCGTGGGGTCTCCCGCTCTGACGAGGAGATGTCCACCTTCATGACCGAACCCACCGACAACGTGTACGAGACCACTGCCGTGATCGACAACGGCAGCTTCGGGACCCGTACCGTCCGGTTCGAGACCGGGCGCCTCGCGCGCCAGGCCGCCGGATCCGTCGTCGCCTACCTCGACGACGACACCATGCTGCTGTCCGCCACCACGGCGTCCAAGCAGCCCAAGGAGCACTTCGACTTCTTCCCCCTCACGGTGGACGTCGAGGAGCGCATGTACGCGATCGGCAAGATCCCCGGCTCGTTCTTCCGCCGGGAGGGCCGCCCGGGCACCGACGCGATCCTCACCTGCCGGCTGATCGACCGCCCGCTGCGCCCGTCCTTCGTCGACGGCCTGCGCAACGAGATCCAGATCGTCGTCACCGTGATGTCGCTGGACCCGCAGGACCCCTACGACGCGCTGGCGATCAACGCCGCCTCGGCGTCCACCCAGCTGGCCGGCCTGCCGTTCAGCGGCCCGATCGGCGGCGTGCGCGTCGCCCTGATCGACGGCCAGTGGATCGCCTTCCCCCAGCACGAGGACCTGCAGCGGGCCGTGTTCGACATGGTCGTCGCCGGTCGCATCGTCGGCGAGGGCGCGAACTCGGACGTGGCGATCATGATGGTGGAGGCCGAGGCCACCACCGAGACCAACGAGCTGGTCGCCGGCGGCGCGCAGGCGCCGACCGAGGAGATCGTCGCGCAGGGCCTGGAGGCGGCCAAGCCGTTCATCCGCAGCCTGTGCGTGGCCCAGCAGCAGCTCGCCGACCAGGCCGCCAAGCCCACCGGCGAGTTCAAGACCTACCCGGCCTACCAGGCCGACGTGTTCGAGGCGGTCTCCGAGACCGCGTCCGACGACCTGGCCCAGGCGCTGACCATCGCCGGCAAGCAGGAGCGCGAGTCCCGCCTCGACGAGATCAAGGCCGCGGTGCTGGACAAGGTCGGCCCGCAGTTCGAGGGCCGCGAGAAGGAGATCGGCGCGGCGTTCCGCTCGCTGAACAAGAAGCTGGTCCGCCAGCGGATCCTGCGCGACAAGGTCCGCATCGACGGCCGCGGCATCACCGACATCCGGCCGCTCTCGGCCGAGGTCGAGGTCGTCCCGCGGGCGCACGGCTCGGCGCTGTTCGAGCGCGGCGAGACCCAGATCATGGGTGTCACCACGCTGAACATGCTGCGCATGGAGCAGCAGATCGACTCGCTCGGCCCGGAGTCGCACAAGCGCTACCTGCACCACTACAACTTCCCGCCGTACTCCACCGGTGAGACGGGCCGCGTCGGCTCGCCGAAGCGGCGCGAGATCGGGCACGGCGCGCTGGCCGAGCGGGCGCTGCTGCCCGTGCTGCCCACGCGCGAGGAGTTCCCGTACGCGATCCGCCAGGTCTCCGAGGCGCTGGGCTCGAACGGCTCCACCTCGATGGGCTCGGTCTGCGCGTCCACGATGTCGCTGCTCAACGCCGGTGTGCCGCTGAAGGCGCCGGTCGCGGGCATCGCGATGGGCCTGGTCTCCGACGAGGTCGACGGCGAGACCACCTACGTCGCGCTGACCGACATCCTCGGCGCCGAGGACGCCTTCGGCGACATGGACTTCAAGGTCGCCGGCACCTCGTCGTTCGTCACCGCGCTGCAGCTGGACACCAAGCTCGACGGCATCCCGTCGGCCGTGCTGGCCGCCGCGCTGAACCAGGCCAAGGACGCCCGGCTGACGATCCTGGACGTCATCGGCGAGGCCATCGACCGGCCCGACGAGATGAGCCGCTTCGCCCCGCGCGTCGTGGCCATCAAGGTCCCGGTCGACAAGATCGGCGAGGTCATCGGCCCGAAGGGCAAGATGATCAACTCGATCACCGAGCAGACCGGTGCCGACATCTCCATCGAGGACGACGGCACGATCTACGTCGGCGCCTCCGACGGCGACTCGGCCGAGGCCGCGATCGGCATGATCAACGCGATCGCCAACCCGCAGCTGCCGAAGGTGGGGGAGCGCTTCCTGGGCACGGTGGTCAAGACCGCCGCGTTCGGCGCGTTCGTCTCGCTGGTGCCCGGCAAGGACGGCCTGGTGCACATCTCCAAGCTGGGCAACGGCAAGCGCATCGGCAAGGTCGAGGACGTCGTCAAGGTCGGCGACAAGCTCCGCGTCGAGGTCACCGACATCGACAACCGGGGCAAGATCAGCCTGATCCCGGTGCAGGAGGAGGCCGCCGCCCCGGCCGGCGACGCCACCCCCGACGCGCCCGCCGACGCCGCAGCCGATGCCCCGGCCGCCGCGCCGAGCGAGGTCCCCGCGAGTTGACCGACGTCGTGACGCCGGGGGTGGGCGTGCCCGCCCCCGGCGGCGTCTCCCGCTCGGAGTTGCCGGGCGGGCTGCGGGTGCTCACCGAGGCGGTGCCGGGCGTGCGCTCGGTGTCGCTGGGCATCTGGATCGGGGTCGGCTCGCGCGACGAGACCCCGACCCAGGCCGGTGCCGCGCACTACCTCGAGCACCTGCTGTTCAAGGGCACGACCACGCGCACGGCGTCGTCGATCGCCGAGGACTTCGACGCCGTCGGCGGCGACCTCAACGCGTTCACCGCCAAGGAGCACACCTGCTACTACGCGCAGGTGCTCGACACCGATCTGCCGCTGGCCGTGCGGGTGCTGGCCGACGTCGTCACCGACGCGCTGCTCACCCCGGCCGACGTCGAGCTGGAGCGCGGGGTGGTCCTCGAAGA
The DNA here is from genome assembly GCF_018531445.1 of Pseudonocardia lacus. GTDB lineage: Bacteria > Actinomycetota > Actinomycetes > Mycobacteriales > Pseudonocardiaceae > Pseudonocardia > Pseudonocardia lacus. The sequence goes on along the minus strand of NZ_JAHDTH010000115.1, from coordinate 22,652 downwards.
GATCGCCATGCGCGACGACGACCCCGAGGACCTGCTCGGCGAGCTGTTCGACGAGGTCATCTTCGGTGAGCACCCGCTGGGTCGGCCGGTCATCGGCTCCGAGGAGTCGATCCGCGGCATGCGCCGCGACGTCCTGCACGACTTCTGGCGCGGGGAGTACACCACCCCGCGCATGGTCGTGGCCGCGGCCGGCAACCTCGTGCACGCCGAGGTCGTCGAGCTGGTCGGCAGCGCGCTGGCCGCCGCGTCGGCCAGGGCGGGCTCGGCCTCCCCGTCCACCCCACGCCGCGGCGAGGGGTTCGTCCTGGCGCCCGCGCCGGGGCTGGTGCTGCGCCCGGACGACACCGAGCAGGCCCACCTGATGCTCGGCGTGCCCGGCGTGAGCCGGCACGACCCGAGGCGCACCGCGCTGTCGGTGCTCAACACCGCGCTCGGCGGCGGCCCCAGCTCGCGGCTGTTCCAGGAGGTCCGTGAGCGCCGCGGGCTGGCCTACTCGGTGTACTCCCAGCACATCGGCTACGCCGACGCCGGCGTGCTCAGCGTGTACGCCGGCTGCGCCCCCGACCGCCTCGACGAGGTCACCAAGGTGGTCCGTTCGGTGCTGGCGGAGGTCGCCGCCGACGGGCTCACCCCGGCCGAGATCGCCCGCGCCCAGGGCAACCTGCGCGGCGGGCTGGTGCTGGGGCTGGAGGACACCCCCTCGCGGATGAACCGCCTCGGCCGCTCCGAGCTCGACCACGGCCGCCAGCGCACGATCGCCGAGAGCCTCGACCGGATCTCCGCGGTCACCGCCGAGGAGGTCGACGAGGTGGCCCGCGAGCTGCTCTCGGCCCCGCTCACGGTCGCCGTCGTCGGCCCGTACGACGACGAGGAGGACCTCCCGGGTACGGTCCGGGACCCATGACCCTGCTCGCCGGCCTGCTGGTCGCCGTCGGAATCGTCGGGATCCTGCTCCCGGTGCTGCCCGGACTCCTCCTGGTGCTCGCCGGGATCGCCGTCTGGGCGATCCCCCGCGGCGACCAGCTGGGCTGGATCGTGCTCGGCATCGCCGCCGCGATCATCGTGCTCGGCAGCGTGGCCAAGTACCTGCTGCCCGGCCGGCGGATGAAGGAGTCCGGCGTCCCCACCCGGTCGATCGTCGTCGGCGCGGGGCTGGGGATCGTCGGGTTCTTCGTGATCCCGGTGGTCGGGTTGTTCGTCGGCTTCCCGCTGGGCGTGTACCTGTCCGAGCTGGCCCGCCTCGGCGACAGCTCCAAGGCCTGGCCCTCCACCCGCAAGGCCCTCGGCGCCGTCGCGTTCAGCATCCTGCTGGAGCTGGCCACGGGCCTGCTCGCGGCCGGCGTCTGGATCGCCGCCCTGCTCTTCTTCGCCTGACGGGAGCGGCTGGGCGCGGGGTTGGACGAGAGCCGCTCTCGTCCAACCAGCACGGGCGTCTGGCCGTCGAGAACGACGTTGTCGTGATCAACAGGCCCTCTTGATCACGACAACTTCGTTCTCGACGGTGGCCCCGCGCTGCGAGGCCGGCGGCAGGTCGCGACCCCTCAGCCTCGGGCGAAGTCGGCGGGGCGGAACTTCCCGTCGGCCAGCTTGCCCTCGATCTGCTCCAGGCTCCGCCCCGTCAGGTCGGGCATGCGCAGCCACACGAAGATCCAGGCGGCGACGTTGAAGCCCGCGTAGAGCCACATCGACGGGCCCACGCCGATGGCTTGGATGAGGCTGAGCAGGGTCAACGTGATGAGCAGGTTGGTGGCCCACAGGGTGGCCGACTGGGCGGCGGTCGCGGCGGGGCGAACGGCCAGGGGGTAGATCTCGGAGCCGGTCAACCAGCCCATCAGTTGCAGGCCGCCTGCGTTGAAGAGCATGAACACGACCAGGCAGGCGATGATCCAGGGGGCGCCCTGTCCGCCGCCGACCCCGGCGACGAACAACGCGCCGAGCGCGGCCAGTGCGGCCGCGGCACCGGGGATCATGATGAGGGTGAGGCGGCGGCGGCCGACCCGGTCGATGATGGCCAGTCCGACGAGTTGGGCGACCAGGTAGGACACGCCGAGGGCCACCGAGACGAGCAGGGCGGCGGAGTCGTCGAAGCCGTTGTCGGTGAGGATCGTCGGTGAGTAGTAGACGATCATCTCGATGCCGCTGAGCTGGGTGAAGATGGCGATGCCGCAGCCGACGACCAGAGCGGGGCGCACCCAGGCGGCGCGCAGCCCCGACCAGCGCGGGTGCGGGCCCGCTGCTCCTCCGCGGCGAGGTCGACGACCTCCCGCAACTCGGCGTCGACGTCGTAGCCGTCGGGTCGCACGCGCTCCAGCACGTCGCGCGCCGCGTCCCGGTCGTCGTTCTTGGCCAGCCAGCGCGGGCTCTCGGGCAGCCGCAGCAGCAGCACGAGCATCAGCGCGGCGGGGGCGGCGGCGCAGCCGACCGCGATGCGCCAGTCCACGGCCTCCGCGGCGCCGACGATGGTGGCGATCACGATGCCGACGCCGATGGCGATCTGGAAGCAGAGCACGAGCCGGCCGCGGTAGCGCGGAGGGGCGAGCTCGGCGACGTACATCGGCGCGGTCTGGGTGGCGCCGCCCACCGCGAACCCGAGCACCAGGCGCCCCAGCGACAGCAGCAGCGGGTTCGGTGCCAGCGCCGCCCACACCGCGCCGACCACGAAGACGATCGCGACGAGCACGAGCGTGCCGCGCCGGCCGCGGCGCTCGGACAGGCGGCTGCAGATCAGCGCACCCAGCACGGCGCCGAGCAGGATGCTGGCCGCGATCACCTGTTCGAGGATGTGGTCGATCCCGAACTCGTCGGTGATCTGCAGCAGCGCCCCGGAGATGATCCCGGTGTCGTAGCCGTAGAGCAGCCCGGAGATCGCCGAGACCAGGGCCACCGCGACGACCGGCCCGGTGAGCCCGCCGCCGGCGTCCCGGTCGGTGGAGGCACCCTCCGCCTGTGATGTGGCCACGCACGCTCCGCTCCGTCACCCGATGATCGGCTCGCGGACGGTAACCCGCCGTCGCCGCCGTCGCCCGCGCTGGCGCCGGCACCTCATAGGGTGTGCGGCGTGATCAGGGTGGGCGTGCTGGGCGCGCAGGGCCGGATGGGTTCGCAGGTGTGCGAGGTCGTCGAGGACGCCGACGACATGGAGCTCGTGGCGCGCATCGACGAGGGCGACTCGCTCGCCGATCTGGTGGCCGGCGGGGCCGAGGTCGTCGTCGACTTCACCCATCCCGGGGTGGTCATGACCAACCTGCGCTACTGCCTCGACCACGGCATCGCCGCGGTCGTCGGGACCAGCGGGTTCTCCGGTGAGCGCCTGGACGAGCTGCGCGGCTGGCTCGCCGGCACCCCCGGCCACGTGCTGGTGGCCCCGAACTTCGGGGTCGGGGCGGTGCTGATGATGCAGTTCGCCCGGCAGGCGGCGCGGTTCTTCGACTCGGTCGAGGTGATCGAGCTGCACCACGCGGGCAAGGTCGACGCCCCTTCGGGCACGGCGACGCGCACCGCCTCGCTGATCGCGGCCGCCCGCGCGGAGGCCGGTCTCGGCCCGGTGCCCGACGCCACCACGTCGGAGCTGCCCGGCGCCCGCGGGGCGGACGTCGACGGCGTCCACGTGCACTCCGTGCGCCTGCCCGGCCTGGTGGCGCACCAGGAGGTGCTGCTCGGCGGGCCAGGGGAGGCGCTGACCATCCGGCACGACTCGTTCGACCGGGCCTCGTTCATGCCCGGCGTCCTGCTGGCCGTGCGCGGCGTCCGCGACCGCCCCGGCCTGACCGTCGGCCTGGAACCCCTCCTCGGTCTGGAGTGACCGCGGCCGCCGTCAGTCCTCCAGCTTGAGGTCCAGGGAGCCGACCAGGCGGACCTCGCGCAGGGTGCCGTCGCCGGTGTCGAGCACGCGCACGGTGCCGTCGGGCTCCCAGCCGACCCGATGGTAGAACGAGCGCGACGCCGCGTCGGCCTCCGGCACCCAGGCCAACCCGTAGAGGGCGCCCGCGTTGAACAGGGCGTGCGCGGCGGTGGCGAGCAGCCGGCCGCCGTGCCCGCGCCGCCCCCACCGCGGCTCGACGAGCAGCGCCCCGATCTCGGCCCAGTGCTCGGGGCCGATGCCCGAGGGCCCGTCCGCCGGCGGCTCGCTCGCGCCCGTCGGGACCTGGGCCGGAGCGGCGGCGCAGAACCCGACCGTCCACGCCCCCTCGGTGGCGACGAGCACGTGGCTGCCGCCGCCGACCGCGACCGCCGCCGACCAGGCCTTGCGCGCCTCGGGCGAGCGCAGCTGGGCGAGGGCGGCGGGCGGGACGAGCTCGGCGTAGGCCGCCTCCCACGTCGTCGCCTGGATCCGGACGATCTCCTCGACGTCTGCGGCGGCGGCCGGTCGGACCGCGGCGATGGCCATGGCCCCAGGATTCCCCATGCGCCGCCGGGCGGCGGGAAGGGGTTGTCGTCGACGCAGCGTCAACCGGCACAGTGGCCCGCATGAGCACGAACCCCGCCGACCAGCCCCACCTGGGCGTGGACCCCGTCATCGACACCGCCATCTACCCGATGCCGATGTTCCTCCGCCTGGAGGTCTCCGACCTGGCGCGCAGCCGCGCCTTCTACACCGAGGCGCTCGACATGATCGAGCTCGCCGTGCTCGGCCCGCCCGGGGAGCCGTTCGTGGTGCACCTGCGCCGCTGGCGCTACCAGGACATCCTGCTCGTGCCCGCGCGTGGGCCGGTCTCGCCCGCGGTGGGGCTCGGGCTGTCGCTGGCCGCCGAGCACGACGCCCTGGCCGGGCTGGCCGAACGGGCGCGGGCGTTCGGCGCGACCGTGGAGGGCCCGGCCGACACCCCGTGGAACACCGCCGACGTCACCGTGACCGATCCCGACGGCCTGCGGATCACCTACACCGCGCAGCGGCCGGTGGAGCGCCGCGACGCCGAGTTCGAGGCGATGGTCCGCGACAGCGGCGTGGTCGGTCGGGACTGACGCGGCGCGCCCCGCCGAAGGGACGGGCGACAGCGGTCGTTCGCCATGGCAACGTTCTGGGCGTGCCAGCTGACGAGGGCGCCCGGCGGGGCGGGGCGGTGGCCTGGCTCGCGCTGGGCGTGGTCTACGTGATGTGGGGCTCGACCTACCTGGCCAACCGGCTGATCATCACCGAGGTGCCGCCGCTGCTGGGCAGCGCCGCCCGGTTCCTGGTCGGCGGCGGGCTGTTGGCGCTGGTCGTGCTCGCGGTGGCCGGGCGGCGGGCGTTCCGGATGTCGTGGGCGCAGCTGGGCACCACGGCCCTGTCCGGCGTGCTGCTGCCGGCCTGGGGCAACGGGCTGGTCGTGCTGGGCCAGCAGCACGTGGCGTCGGGGATGGCGGCGCTGCTGATCGCCTCGGTGCCGCTGCACATCGTGGTGCTGCGCGCCCTCACCGGCGACCGCCCCCGTCCGGCCACGGTCGGCGGTGTCGCCGTCGGCGTGGCCGGACTGGCGGTGCTGCTGCTCGCGGGGCCCTCCGCGGGCTCGGGCGGCACCGTCGGGACGGCGTGGTGGGGCCCGTGGCTGGTGGTCCTGGCCGCGGTCGGCTGGGCGGGCGGCACGTTCGCCACCACCCGGCTGCCCGTCCCGGCGAACCCGTTCGCGCTGGCCGCAGTGCAGATGCTGACCGGCGGGCTGGTGCTGACCGTGGCCGCCGCCATCGCCGGCGACCGCGTCGACCTGGCCGCCCTGTCGTCGCGGACCTGGTGGGCCTGGGCCTACATGGCCGTCGTGGTGTCGCTGGGCGCGTTCAGCGCCTACGCCTACGCGCTGGCCTCGCTGCCGGTGTCCACGGTGGCCACCTACGCCTACGTCAACCCGGTGATCGCGGTGCTGCTCGGGGTCGTGGTCGTGGGGGAGCGGTTCTCGCCGGTGCAGCTGCTGGGCGGGGCGGTGGTGCTGGTGGCCGTGGTCCTGGTGGTGCTGGCCGAGCGGCCGGCCCGGAAACGTCGGGGGTCCCTGGCACCATCACCCCCGTGAGCGCTGCGAGAGCGGAGACGATGAGTCCGGCCGTTGCCCGGCGCGCGGCACTGGCCGCGCAGGGGTTCGCGGCCCCCACCCCGAGCGGCCCGATCACCCGCCGCCACCTGCTGCGCACCCTCGAGCGCATCCGCCTGCTCCAGCTCGACTCGGTCAACGTCGCCGTCCGCGCCCACTACATGCCGCTCTACAGCCGGCTGGGCCCCTACGACCGCGACCTGGTCGACGACGCCGCCTGGACGCACTCGTCGCGCCGCCCGCGCCTGCTGGTCGAGTACTGGGCGCACGAGGCGAGCCTGCTGCCCCCGGCCGACTGGCCCCTCCTGCAGACCGCCGCCCGCAGCCGCGGCTGGTGGCGCCACTACGGCGTACTCGCCGACCAGCAGCCCGCTCTCGTCGAGGACGTGCTGGCCGCCGTCAAGGAGCTCGGGCCGGTCGGCGCGGGCGAGCTGGAGAAGGCACTCGGCGGGGTGACGAAGCCGCGCCCGCCCGGGGCCACCTGGTGGGAGCGCTCCGACGTCAAGCGCATCTGCGAGTACCTGTTCGGCCTCGGGCAGCTCACCACCGGCTCCCGACGGCACTTCCAGCGCCTCTACGACCTGCCCGAGCGCGTCCTCCCGCCGGAGGTCCTCGCGCTGCCCCCGGTCGACGACGACGAGGCCGCCCGCGCGCTGGTGCTGCGGTCCGCCTCGGCGCTGGGCGTGGCCACCGAGCCCGACCTGCGCGACTACTACCGCCTCAACCCCGCCCGCAGCCAGGCCGCGGTCGCGGCGCTGGTCGACGCCGGCGCGCTGCAGCCGGTCACCGTGCGCGGCTGGCGCCACCCGGCCTACCGCGCGCTCGACGCCAAGCTCCCCCGCCGGATCACCGGCCGCGCGTTGCTGTGCCCGTTCGATCCGCTGATCTGGGAGCGCGACCGCGCCGAGCGGCTGTTCGGCTTCCGCTACCGCATCGAGATCTACGTCCCCGAGCCCAAGCGGCAGTACGGCTACTACGTCTTCCCGTTCCTGCTCGACGGCGAGCTGGTGGCCCGCGTCGACCTCAAGTCGGACCGCGCCGCCGGGCTGCTGCGGGTGCCCGGAGCGTTCGTCGAGCCTGGCGCCGACGTGGCGCGGGTCGCGGCCGAGCTGGCCGCCGAGCTGGTCACGATGGCGCAGTGGCTGGGCCTGAGCGGCGTGGTCGTGGGCGAGCGGGGCGAGCTGGCCCCGGCCCTCGCGGCGGCCGTCGCCGTCGCCGACCCGGCCTGACGCACCACCGGCCCGGCCGCCCACGGGAGTGGCGGCCGGGCCGGGGACGGCGGATCCCCCCGGATCCGCCCGTCGTGTGGTCCTGCGTGCACCTGCGCGGTGCGTTGTGGACCGCCGGGCCGGCCGCCGTGCCCCCAGGGGCGGCCGGCCCGGCGGCCGGCGGGCCCCCAACCCGCCGGCCGGTTTGCTCAGACGGTGACCGCGGATCGGGTCACCAGGACGTTGCCGCTGCCGGTGCGTCCCCGCACCTTCAGCCCGGTGGGCGTGGCCGGGGCGGTGTCGCCGACCTGCAGGTCGCTGCGGACGTGCCCGGAGCCGGAGGTCAGGTCGAGCTCGGCGCCGACCCCCGGGTGCACGCCGACCTGCAGCCGGCCCGAGCCGCTGGTCAGCTCGATGCGCCCGGCGCGGGCGTCGGCCACGGAGATGTCGCCGGAGCCGGAGCGCACGCGCAGGTCGGCGGAGACCTCCCCGACGCCGATCTCCCCGCTGCCCGTCTTGATCTCGGTGTGGCCGCCGACGCCGCCCAGCCGCACGGCGCCCGAGCCGCTGCGCACCCGCGCCCGCCCGCTGATCGGGCCGACGTCGATGGCGCCGCTGCCGGTGCTCACGTCGGCGTCGCCCTGCACGGCCTGCACGGTGGCGTCGCCGCTGCCGCTGCGCACGGCGGCCCACCCGGCCTCACCGGTGACCCGGACGTCGCCGGCGCCGGTGCGCGCGGACAGCCGCGAGCGCGGCGGCGCGGTGACCGTGACGGCCAGCGGCACGACCCGCAGCGGCAGCTCCGACGGCGACTTGACGACCAGCCGTCGGCCGGTCTCCGACCAGCTGATCTCGGTGGCGCGCACGGCCTCGGCGGCGAGGTCGCCGAACTGGCCGCGGCCGGTCTGCGTGCCCAGCCAGCCGAGGATGCCCGACAGGCCCTGCGTCCAGGTGTTGCCGGCCGAGGGGTCGTGGCGCACCTCGACGCGCACCTCGCCGGTCTGCTGCTCGTCGCCGCCGTTCTGATCGTCGAGGTGGACGGTGATGCGCCCGACGTCGATCGACAGCTCCAGCTCGGCGGGGCCGTCGACGGCCCAGGACTGCTGGCGCACCGGCGTGGGGCCGGCGTCGCCGTCGGCCGGTCCGGACGCCCACGCGGGCGGCTCGACCGGCTCCACGGGCTCCTCCGGCTCGGCCGGTTCCACGGGCTCGACCGGCTCCGCTGCCTCCACGGGCTCAGTCGGCTCCACGGGCTCTACGGGCTCGACCGGCTCAACGGGCTCGACCGGCTCGTGCTTCTCGAAGTCCGCCATCTCGTTCACCCCTCCACCCAGCCGCGCAGGCGGCGGTCGCGGTCGTCGGACCAGCGGTCCTGGCGGTCCTGGCGGTCGCGGTGGTGCCGATCGCGGTGGCGCCGGCGCGGGTCGTGCCCGGACAGCGCGTCCTGCACGGCCTGGGCGACCCACGAGTTCAGCGACTGCCCGCGCGACGCCGCGGCCTGCTCGGCCTGGCTCTTGATCTGCTCGACCAGCCGCAGCGTGATCCGGCTGATGTCACCGGCGTCGGCGGTCGGGCCGAAGCCGCCCGGGAACCCGCCGCCGCGGAACGGCGGCTCGTCGTCCGGGGGCTGCTCGGCACCGCGGTCGGCGCTGACGGCGACGCGCACGTCGCGACCGTCCAGCCGGACCTCGACCTCCCGGTCCTCCAGCGCGGCGGTGACCTCGGCGGCCAGGTCGGACAGGGCGTTCATGATGGCCAGCCGGGCGGCCGGCTCGATGGCGGAACCGAGCAGGGCAGCGGTGTTTCGCGTCTGCTCGTCCCCGGCCGCGGCGGCGGACGCGAGGTCCTCCCGCAGCTGTGCGACGTACTTGCTCAGATCCATGACACCACTGTGGCGTCACGTCTGACGCCAGTCAAGGAATTGGTGGCGCCAATCTGGCGGTGGTCGTGATGTCAGGTGATGTCACGTCGTCGGCGCCCCTGTCGACCGGGCTCCCGATCGGCTCGCGGTCGGTCGCGCAGCGTCGCGGTTTAGGCTCCCCACCATGCCGGAGACCGTGCCCCTTGGCGTCCACCTCGTCGCGAAGACCGAGTTCGTCGCCCCGCCGGACGTCCCGTGGAGCACCGACGCCGACGGCGGCCAGGCGCTGGCCGAGTTCGCCGGCCGGGCCTGCTACCAGTCGTGGAGCAAGCCCAACCCGGCCACCGCCACCAACGCCGGCTACCTGCGCCACATCCTGGAGGTCGGCCACCTCTCGGTGCTGGAGCACGGCACGGTCAGCTTCTACCTCACCGGCCTGTCGCGCAGCCTCACCCACGAGCTGATCCGCCACCGGCACTTCTCCTACAGCCAGCTCTCCCAGCGCTACGTCCCCGAGCGCGACGCGGCCATGGTCGAGCCCGAGGTCATCGCCGCCGACCCGGAGCTGCACGAGAAGTTCCGGGAGGCCTCCGCGGCGGCGCTGAAGGCCTACGAGGAGCTGCTGGAGGGCCTGGAGAAGCGCTTCGCCGACGTCCCCAACGGCACCCTGCGCCGCAAGCAGGCCCGCCAGGCGGCGCGGGCGATCCTGCCCAACGCCACCGAGACCCGCATCGTCGTCACCGGCAACTACCGGGCGTGGCGGCACTTCATCGCCATGCGCGCCACCGAGCACGCCGACGTCGAGATCCGCGCGTTGGCCGTCGAGTGCCTGCGCCGGCTGCAGCACGAGGTGCCCAACGTGTTCAACGACTTCGAGATCGGCACCCTGGAGGACGGCACCGAGATCGCCTCCAGCCCGTTCGTGACCGAGGGCTGAGACGCCGACCGGTCACCCCGCGTAGGTTCGTCGGCATGAACCTCGCCGCCGACGAGCGGGCCGCCATCTGCGCCGAGTTCGAGCGGTCCGGTCCCGACAAGCCCACGCTGTGCGCCGGCTGGAACACCCACGACCTGCTGGCCCACCTGCTGGTCCGCGAGCGCCAGCCGTGGACGGCCCCTGGCCTGCTGGTGCCGGCGCTGGGACCGGTCGTCGACAAGGCCATGCGCGGCTACGCCGACACCCCGTGGCCGGAGATGATCGACCAGTTGCGCCATGGCCCGCCGGCGTGGTCGCCGTTCCGCATCGGCAAGGTCGACGAGATGGCCAACGGCGCCGAGTTCTTCGTCCACCACGAGGACGTGCGCCGCGGCGAGCCGGGCTGGGAGCCGCGCCCGCCGGACGCCGCCCGCGACGACCACATCTGGGACGTGCTCGGGCGCACCGGCAAGCTGGCGTTCCGCCGCAGCCCGTCCGGCATCGTGCTGCGCCGCCCGTCCGGCGAGCAGCAGGTCGTCAGCACCGGCCGGGGCGTGGTGACGATCGTCGGCGAGCCGGGGGAGCTGCTGCTCGTCGCGTTCGGGCGCTCGGCCGCGCGCGTGCAGTGGGAGGGCGATCCGGCCACAGTGGAATCCGTCGTCGCGTCCGATCGGGGGATCTGACCCGGACGGGATCCCACCCCCGTTCCCGCACTGCCACATTCCTCAGCCATGGCGGTTGCGGACGGTGAACAGGCGTGAGCGGCAAGGGGTCGGTGGTGCGGCGCCGGATCCTCGGCCGGGAGCTGCGCAGGCTGCGGGAGCGCGAGGGCTTCACCCTCGAAACGGCGGCGCCGCGGCTGGAGTGGTCGGTCAGCAAGCTGGGGCGCATCGAGGGCGGGCAGCAGTCCGTCGACGTGCACTCCGTCAAGAGCATGCTCGACCTGTACCAGGAGAGCGAGCGCTGGGAAGAGCTGCTCGACTTCACCCGCGAGGCCCGCGCGCCGGGGTGGTGGCGGGCGTACGGGGTCGGGAACAACTCCTACGTCGACTTCGAGGCCGAGGCCGTCTCGGTGCGGGAGTACACGGTCGACTTCGTCCCCGGACTGCTGCAGACCGCCGACTACAGCAGGGCGATGTTCGTCGCCTCGGCAGTACGGCGTAGCGCCGACCAACTCGCCGATGAGATCGCGGTGCGCACGATCCGGCAGCGACGGCTGGTCTCGACCGACGATCCGATCGCCCTTGACGCCGTGATCAACGAAGACGTGCTGCATCGGCCGGTCGGAGGGCCGGACGTGCTGCGCAAGCAGTTGCACGGCCTGGCGGAAGCCGCTGAGTTGCGCTCGGTGGTCCTCCGGGTGCTTCCGCGTCAGATCGGCGCACACTGCGCCATGGGCTCGGGATTCACCATCCTGAACTTCGGCGACATCGGCGAACCGGAACTGGTCTACGTCGAGCACGGGCTCGGAGCTTTGCTGATGGAGAAGAAACGAGATGTCGACCGGGCTACGCTGTCGTTCGAGAGGCTGCGGTCCGCCGCGCTCAGCCCCGAGCAGTCGCTGGCGCTGATCCGGAGGGCCGCCGAACAGCTCTGACCGGAGGCGGCCGTGGACCACATCGACCCGCAGTGGCGAACCAGCAGCTTCAGCGGCAACAACGGCAACAGCTGCGTCGAGGTGGCGTTCCTCCCCGAGGGTTCGGTGGGCGTGCGCGACACCAAGGACCGCACCCGACCGCCGCAGCACCACTCCGCGGCGGCCTGGGCCGGCTTCGTGCGCGACATCCGCGCCGACCGCTTCACCAGGAGGTGAGCGACATGGACGCCGTGACGGCGGGCTGGCGGACCAGCAGCTTCAGTGGTAACAGCGGCAACAGTTGCGTCGAGGTGGCGTTCCTGCCCGAGGGCACGGTCGGGGTGCGCGACACCAAGGACCGGTCCCGCGAGACGCAGAGCTACTCCGCCGCCCAGTGGTCGGCCTTCGTCTCCGCCGTACGCACGGGGCAGTTCGCCCGGTAACCGGGGTTGTCCACAGCCCCGACCGGCGCGGGGGGCGTCGCGCGGGCCGCGAGCGGTACCGTCAGGCCATGAGCCCCGCCGCCTCCGACCCCGTTCGGGCACCCTTCGGTCGTGTACTGACGGCCATGGTCACGCCGTTCGACGGGGAGGGCCGGCTCGACCTGGGGCGCGCCGAGGAGCTCGCCGACCACCTCGTCGAGCTGGGCAACGACGGGCTCGTCGTCAACGGCACCACCGGTGAGGGCCCCACCACGACCGACGGGGAGAAGGCGGCGCTGGTGCGCGCCGTCGTCGGCGCCGTGGGCGATCGGGCCACGATCGTCGCCGGGGCCGGCACCTACGACACGGCCCACAGCATCCACCTCGCGAAGGAGGCGGAGAAGGCCGGCGCCGACGGCCTGCTGGTGGTCACCCCGTACTACTCGCGCCCGCCGCAGTCCGGCCTGCTGCTGCACTTCACCGCCGTCGCCGACGCCACCGGGCTGCCGGTGCTGCTCTACGACATCCCGCCGCGCAGCGTCATCCCCATCGAGATCGAGACGCTGCAGAAGCTGGCCGAGCACCCGCGCATCGTCGGGGTCAAGGACGCCCGCAACGACCTGCGCGTCGGCACCGAGGCCATCGCCACCACGTCCCTGGCGTACTACTCCGGCGACGACCCGGTCAATCTGCCGTGGCTCTCGGTCGGCGCGGTCGGGTTCGTCAGCGTGCTGGGCCACGTCGTCGCCGACCGCCTGCGCGACATGCTGACCGCGTTCGAGGCGGGCGACAACACCACCGCGCGCACGCTGCACGCCGGGCTCGTGCCGCTGATCCACGCCATGGGCGCCGTCGGCGGCGCGGTGTTCTCCAAGATCGCGCTGCGGCTGCGCGGCCTCGACGTCGGCAGCACCCGCCTGCCCCTCCCACCGGCCACCGACGAGCAGGTCGAGCTCGTCGCCGCCGGGCTCACCGCGGCCGGGGTCCCGTTGGACCAGGTCGCCACCGACACCCTCGGCCGCCGCCGGGCCGAGCGCGGTCGGGGCGCGCTCGGTGCCCGCGCCGCGGCCGACCTGGGTGCGGAGATCGCCTACCGGTGATCGTCCGCCCGTTCCCGATGCGGTGCCGCGACGGCGCCGCGAGACCACTCTGCGAGGACTATCTGTGAGTCGCCCTCCCGCACGGTCCGACCGTCCGCGGTCCGACCGCCGCTCCCGGCCGCCCCGGCGCGACCAGCGCCGGCCCAGCCAGGCCCCGCCCGAGGACGTCAACCGCGAGGAGCTGCCCGCCGGCCCCCCGCCCGAGCTGCCCGAGGGCGCGCTGCGGGTCGTGGCGCTGGGCGGGATCGGCGAGATCGGCCGCAACATGACCGTCTTCGAGTTCGGCGGCCGACTGCTCATCGTCGACTGCGGGGTGCTGTTCCCCGCCGAGGACTCCCCGGGCGTCGACCTGATCCTGCCCGACTTCCGGGCCATCGAGGACCGCCTCGACGACGTCGAGGCGGTCGTGCTCACCCACGGCCACGAGGACCACATCGGCGCGGTCCCGTTCCTGCTGCGCCAGCGCCCCGACCTGCCCATCGTCGGGTCGCGGTTCACCCTGGCCCTGGTCGCGGAGAAGTGCCGCGAGCACCGGCTGACCCCGCGCCTGCACGAGGTCAAGGAGGGCGACCGCAACACGCACGGCGTGTTCGACTGCGAGTACTTCGCGGTCAACCACTCCATCCCCGACGCGCTGGCCGTGGCCATCCGCACGCCGGCCGGCCTCGTGCTGCACACCGGCGACATCAAGCTCGACCAGCTCCCGCTCGACGGCCGGCTCACCGACCTGGCCGGGTTCTCCCGGCTCGGCGACGAGGGCGTCGACCTGTTCCTGGTCGACTCCACCAACGCCGACGTGCCCGGCTTCGTGATCGCCGAGCGGGAGATCGGCCCCGTGCTCGACGGCGTGTTCCACCGCTCGCCGTCGCGGATCATCGTGGCCTGCTTCGCCAGCCACGTGCACCGCGTGCAGCAGGTACTCGACGCCGCGGTCGCGCACGGGCGCCGGGTGGCGCTCGTCGGCCGGTCGATGGTGCGCAACATGGGCCTGGCCGCCGAGCTGGGCTTCCTCAACGTCCCCGACGGCCTGCTCATCGACATCGACCAGGCCCTCGACCTGCCCGACGACCAGCTGGTCATCGTCTCGACCGGGTCGCAGGGCGAGCCGCTGTCGGCGCTGGCCCGGATGGCCCGCGGCGACCACCGCTCGGTGCGGATCATGCCGGAGGACACGATCATCCTGGCCAGCTCGCTGATCCCGGGCAACGAGACCGCCGTCTTCGCGGTGATCAACGGGCTCAACCGGCTCGGTGCGTCGGTGGTCCACCAGGGCACCGCCAAGGTGCACGTCTCCGGCCACTCGCCGGCCGGCGAGCTGCTGTTCCTGTACAACGCCGTGCGCCCCAGCAACGTCATGCCGGTGCACGGCGAGTGGCGCCACCTGCGCGCCAACGCCGCGCTGGCCGTGCGCACCGGCGTCCCGGAGGACAGCGTCGTGCTCGCCGAGGACGGCGTCGTCGTCGACCTGGTCGAGGGCCGCGCCGAGATCACCGGGCGGGTCGACGTCGGCCGCGTCTACGTCGACGGGCTCGCCGTCGGCGACATCGGCGAGTCCACCCTGGGCGACCGGCTCGTGCTCGGGGAGGGCGGCTTCATCTCCATCACCGTCGCCGTCGACGCGAACACCGGCCGCGCGGTCTCCCGACCGACGCTGTCGGGGCGCGGCTTCTCCGACGACCCGAAGGCGCTCGACGCGGTGCTGCCGCTGGTGGAGGACGAGCTCAGCCGCACCGAGCAGGAGGGCATCACCGACCCGCACCGGATCGCCCAGTCGGTGCGCCGGGTCGTCGGGCGCTGGGTGGGCGAGACCTACCGCCGCCGTCCCATGATCGTCCCCACCGTCCTCGCGGTCTGAGGTCCGTCGAGAACGACGTTGTCGTCATTGTGGACCGGTCCACCGCGCGACAACGTCGTTCTCGACGGCGCCGTGCGGCATGGTTGCTGACGTGACCGCGCCGGGGCTGTGGTTCGAGCAGGTCCGCGCCGACGGCGACGACCTGGCCCCGCGCCCGCCGCTGGACGGCGACACCGACGTCGACGTCTGCATCGTGGGCGCCGGCTTCACCGGCCTGTGGACGGCGCACTCGCTGCTGCGCGCCGACCCCACGGTCCGCGTGCTCGTCGTGGAGCGGCGGATCGCCGGGTTCGGGGCCAGCGGGCGCAACGGCGGCTGGTGCTCGGCGCTGTTCCCCGCCTCGACCGCGGCGCTGGCCCGCAGGCACGGCGAGCGGGCCGCCGCGGCGATGCGGGCGGCCATGCGCGACACGGTCGACGCGGTCGGCGAGGCGGTCGCCGAGGAGGGCATCGCCTGCGACTGGGTCAAGGGCGGCACCGTCGTGCTGGCCCGCACCCCGGCGCAGCTGGCCCGGGCGCGCGCGGAGGCGGCGGCCTCCGACGAGGAACGGCTGCTCGACCGGGACGAGGCGGTGGCGCTGGTCGGGGCCACCGACGTCCTGGGGGCCACCTTCACCCCCGACTGCGCCCGCGTCCAGCCGGCCCGGCTGGTTCGCGGGCTCGCCCGGGCCGTCGAGCGGCGGGGCGGGCGGATCGTGGAGTCCACCCGGGCGCTGCGCCTGGCTCCCGGCCGGGTCGTGACCGACCGGGGCGTCGTGCACGCCCGCCACGTCGTGCGGGCCACCGAGGCCTGGAGCGCCGACATGGCGGTCCGCTCGGTGGTCCCGGTGTACTCGCTGATCGTGGCCACGCGGCCGCTGCCGGCGTCGTTCTGGGAGCGCGCCGGCCTGGCCGGCGGGCAGACGTTCTCCGACCACCGCCACCTCATCGTCTACGGCCAGCGCACCGCCGACGACCGGCTCGTCTTCGGCGGCCGCGGGGCGCCCTACCACTGGGGCTCGCGCATCCGCCCGGAGTTCGACCACGACCGGCGCATCTTCACCGGTCTGCGCGCCGCCGCCCGCGAGCTGTTCCCGCAGTTGGGCCCGGACGACTTCACCCACGCCTGGGGCGGCCCGCTGGGCATCCCGCGCGACTGGCACGCCGGCGTCACGCTCGGCCCCGACGGCCTCGGCCGGGCCGGCGGCTACGTCGGCGACGGCGTCGGCACGGCGAACCTCGCCGGCCGCACGCTCGCCGCGCTGATCCTCGGCCGCGACGACCCGATCACCCGGCTGCCCTGGGTCGGGCACCGCTCCCGGCGCTGGGAGCCCGAGCCGCTGCGCTGGCTGCTGGTCAACGCCGGGCTGCGGCTGATGACGCTGGCCGACGCGGAGGAGCGGCTGACCCGGCGGCCGAGCGTCGTCGCGGCGGCGCTGTCGCGGGCCCTCGGCGGCTGACCGGTGCGGAGCATCGCGCGGTGACCGACGACCAGCGCGGCGGCTCGGGCCCCGCCGATCGGGACGCCCCGGACGTGCGGATCGTGCACCTCGACGGGCCGACCTTCCGGGCCCTCGCCGACGGCGACCTCGCCGCCGCGAACGCGACGAGCCCGGTCCCGCTGCCGGCCTACTTCGCGGGCCCGGACTGGCGCGGCGTGTGGCGGATGCGCAGCCGGCAGGTCGCCGCCGACCCGGCCGAGGCGGGGTGGGTCACCGGGGTCGTCTGGGACCGGCGGCGGGCGCTGGCCGTCGGTCGGGCCGGCTACCACGGCCCTCCCGACGCCGCCGGCATGGTGGAGATCGGCTACGCGATCGCGCCCACCCACCGCCGTCGCGGCTACGCCCGCGCGGCGCTGGAGGTCCTGCTGCGGCGCGCCGCCCGGGAGCCGCAGGTGCGCACGGCGCGGGTCACGATCGCACCCGACAACGAGGCGTCGCGCAGGCTCGCGGCGCAGTACGGCTTCGTCGAGGTGGGGACGCAGTGGGACGACGAGGACGGCCTGGAGGTCGTCTACGAGGTGCCGGTCGAAGGCCCGGCGCCCGACGCGTTCAGCGGCTGACCACCCGATCCCGGGGCGCCGGCGCGCAGCCGCTGCAGGGCCAGGACGTGCAGTCCGAAGGCGAGCGGCACCGCGGCGGTCGGGATCAGCGCCAGCGGCGGCACGCCGATCGCCGCCATCGTCGGCTGCACGCCCAGCAGCCCGGCGGCCGTGCCGACGGTCAGGGCTATCACCAGGTCGAGCATGCCCAGCACGGTGAACCACACGGGCCCGCGCCCGGCGGTGCCCGCACGCATCCGGCGGGCCACGAACACCGCCGCCACGCCGACGGCCACGTCACCGATGCCGGCCGGCAACGCGAACACCGGCGGCAGCCCACCGGCCGCCATCACCAGCAGGAAGACCCCGCCCACCACGCGTGGCGCCTGCGCGGCGACCAGCATCGCCGGGACGTGCGGCCCGGCGAGGGCCCGTGCCACGACCGGCACCCTGGCGACCAGCAGCACGGCCGCCAGCACCCCGACGAAGGTCACCGCGAACCACGGCCGGGGGGCCGACGGGTCCTGCCGGTAGGCCCCCGCCGCGGCGAGCAGGCCGCTCACCACCACCCAGGCCAGCCACACCGCGGTGAGGGCCGCGCCCATGGCCACCCCGGTCGACCGCGGCAGTCCGACGGCCACGGCCATCCGGCTCGAGCCGGTTGCCAGGACCAGGGCCATGGCCGCGAACCCGGCCCCGACCACCACCCACACGACGACGTCCACGCGACACTCCTCCGAAACGTTGAGTTCATTGCTGAACACAGTGTTCGGTTCTGGTGGGTAGGCTCACCACGACCAATCCGTCGCGGACGTGCGGTTCGGGACGGATCCGCGGAACTGTCCGGGAGACGACGTGGTCGACCACGACCGTCGCGTGCGGCGCACCCGCCGGGCCCTGCACGAGGCGCTGATCGCGCTGGTCCTCGAACGCGGCTACGACCGGCTGACCGTGCAGGACGTCCTCGACCGCGCCGACGTCGGCCGCTCGACCTTCTACGCGCACTACCGCGACAAGGAGGCGCTGCTCACCGCCACCTTCGACGACATGCGCGCCCAGTTGCAGCGCGACGTCGACGCGCAGACCGGCGGCGACCCCCTCGACCCGGCCCGCCCGGCCGGGCTGCTGTTCGCCCACGCCCACCGCAACCAGCGCGTCTACCGCGCGCTGTGCGGTCGGGAGGGCGGCACGGTCGTGCTGCGCCACCTGCACCGGATGCTGGCCGAGGTGCTGACCACGCAACTGGGCCCGCACCTGCCCGCGGGGTCACCCGTGCCGATCGGCCTCGTCGTCGAGTTCTGCACGAGCGCCGCGCTGGGCCTGCTGGTCCGCTGGATCGACGACGGCTTCCCCGACGACCCGCGCACCATGACCGCCGGCTACCGCGCCCTCTGCCTCCCCGGCGTGCGCGCGGTGGCCGGTGGACTCGTCGCCGATGAAGCGCAGATGTGGCTACAATGATGCTTTCCAATGTGGCTACGGAGGATCATGGAGATCGGGATCCGCGAGCTGCGTGACGGGCTCAGTGCCCATCTCGCGCAGGTCCGGCAGGGCAACACCGTCACAGTCACCGACCACGGCCGGCCGATCGCCAGGATCGTGCCGATCGATCGCCCGACCCGACTCGAGCAGCTCCGGGCCGAGGGCCGGGTGCGCCCCGCCCGTCGACGCAAGATGCCGGCGCCGGAGCCCGTGCCGGCGAGCGGATCGGTCAGCGACCTCGTCGACGAGCAGCGCCGGTGATCGGTTACCTGGACACGTCGGCGTTCCTGCCGTTGCTCGTCACCGAGCCCACCAGCGGCGCCTGCCGGCGGTTCTGGAACGACGCCCATGCCGTGGTGTCGGTACGGCTCATGTACGTCGAAGCGGCGGCCGCCCTCGCCCAGGCGAACCGGATGGGACGCATCGACACCGGTGCCCATGGGCAGGCACTGCGCCGACTCGACCGGCTGTGGGGCGAGATGGACGTGATCGATGTCGACGAGCCCCTTGTCGCGACCGCGGCCGACATGGCCAACGCGCTCGCCCTCCGCGGGTACGACGCGGTCCACTGCGCGGCCGCGGCGCTCCTGGCCGATGACGACCTGGTGGCCGCGGCCGGCGACCAGAAGTTGCTCGCCGCCTGGAGCAAGGCGGGCGTGGCCACTTACGACACCACCGGTGAGCCCTGAGCTCAGAGGCGGAACTCGGTATCCGCAGGCAGCACCGCCGTGTCCATCTGGGCCTTCTGCAGCGTCCCCGCGTAGTCCCAGTTCATCGACTGCCAGCGGGTGAACTGGTCGAGCACCCACACCCCGGACTGGCGGCTGCCGTTGCCCGAGCGGCCGTTGCCGCCGAAGGGCAGGTGGGCCTCGGCGCCGGAGGTCGAGTTGTTCACGCTGACCATCCCGGCGCGGCACCGCTCCCGGAACCGGAAGGCGTGCGCCGGGTTCGTCGTGTAGATGGCCGCGGACAGCCCGTAGCCGTGCCCGTTCGCCAGGTCGACGGCCTCGTCGAAGGTGTCGAAGGTCGCCACGCCGACGATCGGGCCGAACGTCTCGGTCCGGTAGATGTCGTCGTCGGCACGCACGCCGTCGACGATCGTGGGGTGGGCGAACAGGCCCGCGTCCGGGTCGCCGACGAAGCCCTCCCGCGGGTTGGCCGCGGTGATGCGGCCGGTGCCGGTGGAGCCGTGCAGGGTGTGGTGCGGGCGGACCAGGTCGAGGTGGCGCCCGAACGACTCCAGGAACCGCCGGCTGATCATCGGCCCGTACAGCACGTCGGCGGTGGGGTCGCCGATCGCGGCCGAGCGCACCGCGGCGTCGAGGCGGCGCAGGAACTCGTCGTGCACGTCGCGGTGCGCGATGACGGTGCCCAGTGAGGTGCAGCGCTGGCCGGCGGTGCCGAAGCCGGAGAACAGGGCGCCCTCGACGGCCAGATCGAGGTCGGCGTCGGGCATCACGACCAGCGGGTTCTTGCCGCCCAGCTCCAGGCACGGGACCTGCAGGTGGCGCCCGGCCAGCTCGCCGATGCGCACCCCGACCGCGGACGAGCCGGTGAACCCGATCTTGTCGACCAGGCCGGCGTCCAGCGCGGCGGACAGGCCCTCGAACGTCGTCGCGCCGTCGGCCAGCACCGTCTGCAGCACGCCCGCGGGCAGCCCGCCGCGCTGGAACAGCTCGGTGAAGGCGGCGGCGATCGCCGGCGTGTACTCGGCCGGCTTCCAGACCACCGTGTTGCCGCACAGCAGCGCCGGCACCAGGTACCAGGACGGCACCGCGACCGGGAAGTTGCCCGCGGTCACGATCACCGCCGCGCCGACCGGGGTGCGGAAGGTGAACAGCTGCTTGTCCGACATCTCGCTGGGCACGGTCTGCCCGTAGAGCCGCCTGCCCTCGCCGGCGAAGAACGTGCAGGTGTCGATGACCTCCTGCACCTCGCCGCGCGACTCGGCCAGCGGCTTGCCGATCTCGCGGGTGACCAGCCGCGACAGCGCCTCCTTGTTGGCCTCGAACAGCCGCCCGATCTGCTCGACGACCCGCCCGCGCACCGGGGCCGGCACCGCGGCCCACCCGTGCTGCGCCTCCCGGGCGGTGCGGCACGCGTCGACGAAGCCGGCCGCGTCGGTGAGTTCGGCCTCGCCGACGACCTCGTCGGTGTTCGCCGGGTTCACCGAGGTGAGCCGGGAATCGGTCGCGGTCGTGGTGGTCACTTGGCACCCTCCGGGAGCACGACGTCGGACCCGGCCGCGGCGGCGGTGATCGCCGCCACCGCGAGGCCCAGCTCATCCTCGCCGATGCTCAGCGCGGGGCGCAGCCGCACGGAGCGCTCCCCGTTGGGCAGCACCAGCACCCGGCCGCGGTGCAGCCGCTCGACGACGGCGTCGCGCTCGTCGCGGGTCGGCAGGTCGAAGGCCACGAACAGGCCGCGGCCGCGGACGTTGTCGATGCCCGGCACCGCGCGCAGGTCGTCGAGCAGCCGCTTGCCCAGCACGGCGGCACGCTCGACGAGCCCCTCGGCCTCGATGACCTCCAGGTAGCGCCGCGAGCGCACCATGTCGGTGAGGTTGCCGCCCCAGGTCGAGTTGATCCGCGAGGGCACCTCGAACACGTTGCCCGCCACCTCGTCCACCCGGCGGCCGGCCATGATCCCGCAGACCTGCAGCTTCTTGCCGAACGCCACCACGTCGGGCTCCAGCCCCAGCTGCTGGTAGGCCCACGCCGTGCCGGTCATGCCGCAGCCGGTCTGCACCTCGTCGAGCACGAACAGGGCGTCGTGCTCGCGGCACAGCGCCTGCATCGCCCGCAGGAACTCCGCGCGCAGGTGGTTGTCGCCGCCCTCGCCCTGGATCGGCTCGGCGATGAAGCAGGCGATGTCGTGCGGGTGCGCGGCGAACGCGGCGCGCGCCTGGGTCAGCGCCCGCTCCTCCGCCTCCACGACGGCTGCGAGGTTGGCCCGGCCCTCGGCGCTGTCGTCGAGCGGGAAGCGGATCGCCGGCACGTCGATCCGCGGCCAGTCGAAGATCGGGAAGCGCTCGGTCTTGCGCGGGTCGGTGTTGGTCAGCGACATGGTGTAGCCGCTGCGGCCGTGGAAGGCCTTGCGCAGGTGCAGCACCTGCGTGCCCAGCTCGGCCGGGCGGCCGTGGGCGGCGTTGTGCAGCCGCTTCCAGTCGAACGCCGTCTTCAGCGCGTTCTCCACCGCCAGCGCGCCGCCCTCGACCAGGAACAGGTGCGGCAGCGCCGGGTCGCCCAGCACCCGGGCGAACGTCCGCAGGAACTCCGCCTGCGCGACGGTCGCGATGTCGGAGTTCGACGGCTTGTTCACCGCGACCTCGGTCAGCTCGGCCAGGAACGCCGGGTCGCCGGTCAGCTCCGGCGGGTTCATGCCCAGCGGCGCGGAGGCGAAGAAGCTGAACAGGTCGAGGTGGCGCGCCCCGTCGCGGGCGTCGACCAGCCAGGAGCCCCGGCTGGCCCGGGTGTCGAGGACGAGGTCGAAGCCGTCGACGAGGATGTGGCGCCGCAGCGTCTCGTGGACGTCCGCGGCGGCGAGCGGGCCCGGTGAGGTCATGGGAGAAGTGTCGGGAGCCCGCGCGTCGACGCGCAGCGGGCAGAGCGTCGGGATCGCCCGACGAACTGCCACGATTGCGCCGTGGCGCCGACGAACCGTCAGATCGACGATCTCGACCGGGCCCTGCTCGCCCTGCTGGCCGCCGACGGGCGCGCGACCATGGCGCAGCTCGGCCGCGGGGTCGGTTTGTCGCGCACGGCCGTGCTGGCCCGCGTGCAGCGGCTGGAGCGGGCCGGGGTGATCCGCGGCTACCGCGCCGACGTCGTGCTGCCCGACGAACCCCGCGCCCACCGGGCCCGCGTCGGCATCGTGATCCGCACCCCCGACGTCGCCGGCTACGTGCGGCGGCTGGTGGCGCTGGACGGCGTCAGTGAGGTCGAGACGGTCACCGGGGAGTACGACCTGGTCGTGCTGCTGGCCGCGGACAGCGCCGAGGACCTCGACACGGTGCTCGACCGGATCTCCGGGTGGTCGGAGACCGTGCGCACCACGACGTGGGTCGTGCTGCGCCGCTACCGGTAGCCGGCCAGGAGGAAGGCCGCCACGGCGACCAGCACCAGCAGCAGCCCGGCGGCCAGCCCGACGACCCAGCGGCGGCCGCGGTCGTCGAGCCGGCCCGGGGGCGGGCCGGCGGGCCGGCCGCCGCGGCG
>NZ_JAHDTH010000114.1 GCF_018531445.1 Pseudonocardia lacus | reverse complement strand
AGCGCCGCCGCGGCCAGCGCGTCGGTGACACCGGGCGGGCCGCCGGGGGTCACCTCGTCGGCGTCGAGGAGCGCGCCGCCGCCGAAGGCCCGGTCGACCAGCACGCCGTCGACGACGCCGAGCTGGTCGGCGGCGGGCGCGCCGAGGGTGACCCCGACCCGCCGCGGCGCCGGGGAGGCCGCCAGCAGCTCGGCGGCCACCGGGTCGTCGACGCCGGCCACGGCGACCGGCCCGAGCAGGGCCCTGGCCTTGGCCGCGGCGTAGGCCCGCATCGAGCCGTGCCAGTCGAGGTGGTCCTCGGCGACGTTGAGCACGCAGCCCGCGGCCGGGCGCACCGACGGCGACCAGTGCAGCTGGAAGCTGGACAGCTCCACAGCCAGCACCGGGTGCCCGGCGCGGACCGCGTCGACGACGGGGTAGCCGATGTTGCCGCAGGCCACGGCGTCGCGGTCGGCGGCGCGCAGGATCGCGGCGAGCATCCCGGTCGCGGTGGTCTTGCCGTTGGTGCCGGTGACGGCCAGCCACTGCGGGGGTTCGGCCCGCGCCCGGCCCATCCACCAGGCCAGCTCGGGCTCGCCGACCACCGGGACGCCGGCCGCGGCCGCCGCGACCACCAGCGCGTTGTCCGGGCGGCGACCGGGACCGGTGACGACGAGCGCGGTGCCGGTGGGCAGCGGGTCGGTCTCGGCCCCGCCCACCGCGCCGTCGGGCAGCTCGGTGAGCCGGGCCGGAACCGCGTCGGTGACGGTGACCCGGGCCCCCAGCTCGACCAGCGCGGACGCCGCCGCGAGCCCGGAGATGCCGGCCCCCGCGACCAGCACGGGCCGCCCGGCCAGCGTGCGCACGTCCATCACGGGGCCGCCGCTGCGGTGAGCCACTCCTGGTAGAACAGCCCGAGCCCGAGCGCCGCGCACATCGCGGCGAGCAGCCAGAACCGGATGATGACCGTGGTCTCGGCCCAGCCGGCCAGCTCGAAGTGGTGGTGGAACGGGGCCATCCGGAACACCCGCCGACGGGTCGTGCGGAACACCGCGATCTGCACGGCCACCGACAGCACCTCGACCACGAACACCCCGCCGATCACCACCAGCAGCAGCTCGGTGCGGGTGACGATGGACAGCCCGGCGACCAGCCCGCCCAGGGCGAGCGAGCCGGTGTCGCCCATGAAGATCCGCGCCGGGGCGGCGTTCCACCACAGGAAGCCGATGCAGCCGCCCATCGCCGCGGCCGCCACCAGCGCCACGTCCAGCGGGTCGGGGACCTGGTAGCAGCCGGCCGCCGCGGCGATCACGCAGTTGTTGCGGAACTGCCAGAACCCGATGATCGTGTAGGTGGCGAAGACCATCGCCGCGGTGCCGGCGGCCAGCCCGTCCAGGCCGTCGGTCATGTTCACCGCGTTCGACCAGGTGGCCACGATCAGGTTGGCCAGCACGACGAAGCCGACCGCGCCGAACGACAGCACCGTGATGTCGCGGACGAACGACAGGCTCTCCGAGGCCGGGGTGAGCCCGTCGGAGTTGGCGAACCGCAGCGCCAGGATCGCGAAGACCGTGGCCACCAGCACCTGGCCGACCAGCTTCCCGGTCTTGTTCAGGCCGAGGTTGCGGGCCTGGCGGAGCTTGATGTAGTCGTCCAGGAAGCCGACCACGCCCAGTGCGGTGGTCAGGAACAGCACCAGCAGCGCCGACGGTGTCATCGGCTCGCCAGTGAGCATGTGCGAGACGACGTAGCCCACCCAGATGGCCACCACGATGGCCACGCCGCCCATGGTCGGCGTGCCCCGCTTGGCCTGGTGGCTGGACGGCCCCTCGGCCCGGATCTCCTGGCCGAAGCCCTGCCGGGCGAAGAACCGGATCAGGTACGGCGTGGCCAGGATCGACACCGCGAGCGCGACGCCCGCGGCGATGAAGACGCCCCTCACCTGGCCGCCACCCCCTCCGCATCGGACCGGCCCGGTTCCAGCAGGGCGGCGGCCAGCCGGTCCAGGCCCACCGCGCGCGACGCCTTGACCAGCACCACGTCGCCCTCGCTCAGCTCGGCGCGCAGGAGCGCGACCGCGTCGTCCACGTCGTCCACCCGCTGGGCGCCGGGGTAGGCGGTGGTGCCGACCGCGACGAGCCGGTCGACCCCGAGGTCGCGGGCGGCCGCCGCGGTGTCGGCGTGCGCGGCCGCGGCGTCGGGCCCCAGCTCGGCCATCGCGCCCAGGACCGCCCAGGAGCGGCGCGGCCCGGCCAGCGCCACCAGCGCGGACAGCGCGGCGCGCATCGATTCCGGGTTGGCGTTGTAGGCGTCGTTGACCACGGTCACCCCGTCAGGCCGGTCCGTGACCTCCATGCGCCAGCGCGAGCCCGGCTCGGCCGCGGACAGCGCGGCGGCCGCGGCGTCGGGGCTCGCCCCGAGCTCCAGCGCGACGCTCGCGGCGGCCAGCGCGTTGCTCACCTGGTGCGCGCCGACCAGGCGCAACGCCACCGGCGCCGAGCCGGTGGGGCCGACCAGGGTGAACCGGGCCCGTCCGGCGTCCAGCACGACGTCCTCGGCACGCACCAGCGGGCTCGGCCCGGGCGCGGTACCCAGGCCGAACCGGACGACCCGGGCCGCCGTGCGCTCGGCCATGGCCGCCACCGCGGGGTCGTCGGCGTTCAGCACCGCGACGCCGTCGGCGGGCAGGGCCTCGACCAGCTCGCCCTTGGCCCGGGCGACCGCGGCGCGGCTGCCGAACTCGCCGAGGTGGGCGCTGCCGACGTTGAGCACGACCCCGATCCGGGGCGGCACCGCGGCGGCCAACGCGGCGATGTGGCCGGGGCCGCGGGCGGAGAACTCCAGCACCAGGTGGCGGGTGTCGGCGCCGGCCCGCAGGGCCGTCCAGGGCAGGCCCAGCTCGTTGTTGAACGAGCCGGGCGGCGCCACCGTCGGGCCCAGCGGGGCGAGCACCGCGGCCAGCAGGTCCTTGGTCGTGGTCTTGCCCGAGCTGCCGGTCACCCCCACGACGGCCGTGGCCGGCAGGGCGCGCACCGAGTGCCCGGCCAGCGCGGCCAGCGCCGCCAGCACCGCGGCCCCGGACCCGTCCGCGTCGGCGGCGGCCAGGTAGGTGCTGGCGAAGTGGCCGCCGGGCGGGGCCGGGGGGACGACCACCGCGGGGGCGTCGACCTCGCGACCGGCCAGCACCGCGGCGGCGCCGGACGCCACCGCGGCCGCGGCGAAGTCGTGCCCGTCGGCGCGCTCGCCGGGCAGCGCGAGGAACAGCGCCCCCGGGCCGACGGCCCGCGAGTCGAACTCGACGGAGGCGACGCGCTCCTCGCCGGTGGCGCGGTGCAACCGACCTCCGGTCACGGCGGCGACGTCGGCCAACCGCATCTCGATCATGCTCAGGCTCCGCTACTGGTGGGGGGACAGCAGGGGTGGGTGGAGCGGGTCATCGCCGGTGCCCGATCATGCTCCGTCCCGTCCGGGCCGGTCACACCGGCCCGGCGGCGCCGGTGATCGCCGCGGCCAGCTCGGCGGCGTCGTCGAACGGGTGCTTGACGCCGGCGACCTCCTGGCCGGTCTCGTGGCCCTTCCCGGCGACGACGACGGCGTCACCCGGCCGGGCCCAGGCGACGGCTTCGGCGATGGCCGCGCGGCGGTCGCCGACCTCGCGGACCTCGTGGTGCGCGGGCTCGGTCAGCGCACCGTCCAGCATGGCGGCCCGGATGGCCGCCGGGTCCTCCGAGCGGGGGTTGTCGTCGGTGACGACCAGCAGCTCGGCCCGGGCCGCGGCGGCCGCGCCCATCAGCGGGCGCTTGCCCCGGTCGCGGTCGCCGCCGCAGCCCAGCACGACCGCGATCCGGCCCTCGACCTGGGCGCGCAGGGTGTCCAGCAGCGCGGCGACCGCGGCGGGCTTGTGCGCGTAGTCGACCACCGCCAGCCACGGCTGCCCGGCGTCGACCCGCTGCATCCGCCCGGGCACGGCCAGGCCGGCGAAGCCCCCGGCGGCCACCGCGGGCGCCACCCCGACGGCGTCCAGGCAGGCCAGCGCGACGAGCGCGTTGGCCACGTTGAACGCCCCGGGCAGCGCAAGGCGCACCGGGACCGCGACCCCGTCCGGGCCGACGGCGGTGAAGGACTGCGCGCCGTCGGCACCGGTGCGGACGTCGCGCGCCCGCCACGCCGCCGGGCCGGGGCCGGTCGTCACGGTGACCGCGTCGGGGTGGCGCGCGGCGAGCCGGCGGCCCCACTCGTCGTCCACGCAGACGACGCCGTGGCCGGCGCGGCCGTCGAACAGCCGCGCCTTGGCCTCGAAGTAGTCGTCCATGTCGCGGTGGAAGTCCAGGTGGTCCTGCGAGAGGTTGGTGAACGCCGCCACCGCGAACCGGGTGCCGGCCACCCGCCCGAGCGCCAGCGCGTGGCTGGAGACCTCCATCGCCACGTCGCTCACCCCGGCCTCGTCCATCACCGCGAACAGGGCCTGCAGGTCGGGCGCCTCCGGGGTGGTGAACGCGCTGGGCAGGCGCTCGCCGCCGATGCGGGTGCCGACGGTGCCCAACAGCCCGGTGCGCCGCCCGGCCGCCACCAGACCGGCCTCCAGCAGGTGCGCCACGGTCGTCTTGCCGCTGGTGCCGGTGACGCCCAGCACCGACAGCCGGGCCGTCGGGTCGCCGTAGACGAGCGCGGCGACCTCGCCCACCACGGCCCTCGGGTCCGGGTGCACCAGAACCGGGATGTCGGCCAACGCGGGGCGGGTGGCGCCGGCCGGGTCGGTCAGCACGGCGGCGCAGCCCGCCGCGACCGCGGCGTCGGCGAAGTCGGCGCCGTGCGCCCTGACCCCGGACAGCGCCGCGAACAGGTCGCCGGGACGGACCTCCGACGCGCGCAGCGTGACCCCGCCGACCACCACGGCGGGCACGGCGACCGGGCCCGCGGTGTCGCCGTCGGGGCCCCGCGGGACGGCCCGCACGGCGGCCGCGACGTCGGCGAGCGCGACCGGGCGCGACGATCTCGGCCGGGGTGGGCTCACGGCCGTCCCGGTCGTGGCTGAGCTGGCGGTCGGCACGACGCGAAAGGCTACCGGCGGGCAGGATCCGGACACGTCCCGGCACCAGCGCCGGGTCGTGGCCGGTGAGCCGCCCGCCGCGCCCGGCCGGCATCTCGGCGCACCGGCCCGGCGGGGGCCCGGCCCCCCGGCAGCTCGCCGCCCCCACTCCCCCGATGATCGACCGTGACCGAGCCGGCCACCGGGCGCTCCGGGGCGCGGCCGGACCCGCCGGCCGCTCACCAGCGCCCCTCCCCGCCCGCCGAACCCCCACCGCCACCCACCGCACCTCGCCCTCGTCGCAGACCGGGCGGTGTCGTCGCAGCCCGCCGGCGCGCTGCGACAACCCACCCAGCGCTGCGACAACGCCCTCAGGCTGCGAGGCGCGCCCCAGGACGCCGCCGGGCCCCGCCGACGGGTGTGCCCGGCGACCTCGCAGGTGTGACGGCGGCGCACAGCACCAGCCAAGTCCTCACAACCCGCCGGCGCGCTGCAACAACCCACCCACAGCTGCGATGACACCCCCAGGCTGCGAGGGCACGGCCCAGGACGCCGCCGAGCCCCCGCCGACGGGTGAGCCCGGCGACCTCGCAGACGTGACGGCGGCGCACAGCACCAGCCAAGTCCTCACAACCCGCCGGCGCGCTGCGACGACCCACCCAGAGCTGCGACAACACCGCCAGGCTGCGAGGCGCGGCCCGGGACGCCGCCGGGGCCCGCCGACAGGGGTGCCCGGCGGACTCGCAGAGGAGTGGGCGGCGCACAGCACCAGCTGTGTCCTCGCAACCCGCCGGCGCGCTGCGACAACCCACCCACAGCTGCGACACCCGCCCGGCGCTGCGAGGACGCCCCGTCGGGTGCGGTGCGGCCGGAGGCGCGGCGTCCCCGCGCAGCCAGGGCAGCCCTACGGGGCCACCCAGCCAGGGCAGCCCTACGGGGCCACCAGGGTCTGCACCGGCGGCTCCTCGGTGCTCACCGGCAGCCGGTCGCGCTGGGCCAGGTAGCTGGCGATGTCGTGGAACAGCGGCGCGGCGCTGGTGCCCGCGGCCGGGGCGTCCAGCATGATCGCCACGACGTAGCGCGGCTGCTCGGCGGGCAGCATCCCGGCGAAGGTGATGTTGTGGCTGGCCGACGTGTAGCACTTGCAGTCGGGGTCGACCTGCTGGGCGGTGCCGGTCTTGCCGGCCACCTGGTACCCGGGCACGGCGGCCTGGTAGCCGGTGCCGCGCTGGCCCTGCGCGTCCTGGGTGACCGCCGTCAGCATCGTGCGCAGCTGCCGGGCCGTCTCCGGGGAGACCACCCGGACCGGCTCGGGCGCGGGCGACGGCGTGCGCACGCCGTCGGGGCCGATGGTGGCCTGCACGATCCGCGGCGGGACGCGGACCCCGTCGTTGGCGACGGCCTGGTAGATGCCGGCCATCTGCAGGGTCGTCATCGTCAGGCCCTGCCCGATCGGCAGGTTGCCGAACGTCGACCCGGACCAGGTCTCCCTGGCCGGCACCTGGCCGCGGCTCTCGCTCGGCAGCTCGACGCCCGTCTTCGCGCCCACGCCGAACCGGGTGAGCATGTCCAGCCAGCGCTCCTCCCCGACGGCCTGCGCGGTCATCAGGGTGCCGACGTTGGACGACTTCGCCAGCACGCCGGTGAGCGTGTAGTGCTCGGTGCCGTGGTTCCAGGCGTCGTTGACGGTGCGGTCGGCGACCTTGATGCTGCCCGGGACGGTGAGCACGTCGTCGGGCTTCGCGACGCCGAACTCCAGGGCGGCGGCCATCGTCACGACCTTGTTCACCGACCCGGGCTCGAACGGGCTCTGCACCGCCGGGTTGGACCGCTGCTCGTTCGTCGCGGTGGTGAACCGCGCCGGGTCGTAGGCCTGGCCGTTGGCCATGGCCAGGATCTGGCCGGTCTTCGCGTCCAGCACCACCGCCGACGAGTTGGGCTTGGCGCCGGACTCGGCGACCTTCTCCTCCAGCAGCCGCTGCACCGTGTACTGCGCGTCGGAGTCGAGGGTGAGCTGCAGGTCGGAGCCCTGCACGGCGGCGCGCTCGAACCGGGTGCTGCCCGGGATGACGGCGTTGCTGCCCTCGGCGGTGTCGACCACGCGCAGGCCGTCGGAGCCGGCGAGGACGTTGTCCTCGGCGACCTCGAGGCCTTCCTTGCCGGTGACCTTCTTGTCGTCGATGCTCCAGGACGCGGCGCCGATCACGCTCGCCCCGGTGGTGCCGGCCGGGTACTGGCGCAGCTCGCGGCGCTCCTCGGCGATCTCCACGAACTGCTCGCGGACCCGGTCGGCGACCGCGGGCTCGACCGGGTCGCCCAGCTTCACGTAGCCGGTGTCGCGGTTGAGCCGCTCGGCGATGTCGGCCGGGTCGGCCCCGGTGGCCGCGGCGACCACCGTGGTCATCGCCGCGATGTAGCGCGGGGTGTCGGCGCCGTGCGTCCTGGCGATGGTGCGCGGACTGGTGACCAGCTGGCGGGAGTCGATGCTGAACGCGAGCGTGTTGCCGTCGCGGTCGAGGATGGCGCCGCGCGCGGCCGGCAGGTTGATCGGCGTGGTGGCCTGGTCGGCCGAGGCCGCCCGCAGGTCGCCCGCCTGCACCGTCTGGATCACCACGAGCTTGACCGTGGCCAGCCCGAGGGCGACCACCAGCAGGATCCGGCCCAGCACCAGCCGCTTGCGGTACGGGCCGCCCAGCGGGGCGCGCCGGTACCCCGACGGTCGGCGCGGGAGGGCGGACGACGTGCGGACCGCGCCGGCGGGCCGGGGCCGGGGCGGAGCCGCCGGCATCAGTCGGTGCCCCCCTCGGCCGCCTCGTCGGCACTGTCGTCGGCGCTGCCATCGGCACTGTCATCGACACTGTCGTCGGCGCCGGCCGGGGTGCCGGCGGCCGGCTCGGTGCTCTCGTCGGGGCCGGCCTGCTCGACGACCGGGCCCGCCGCGGCGCCGTCGCCCTGCGCGGTCTCCTCCGCGGTGGTCGTCTCCGGGTCGACCGCGCCCGGGCCGCCGGGCTGAGGGCCGACCTCGGCGCCCGCCGGCGGGGCCGTCGGTACGGCCGGGCGGGCCGGCGGCGTGGCGGCCTCGGGCTCCCCGACCACCGTCACTCCGCCGTCCGCGCCCACGACCAGCCGGGCCGGGTCCTCGACCCGGACCATGCCCATCTCCTCGGCGCGGCGGGCCAGCTCCGGGGCCGACGCGAGCTGGGCCACCTCGCGGCGCAGCTGCTCGCTGCGCTGGCTGAGCGCGGCCGCGTCGTCCCTGGCGTCCTGCAGGCGGTACGAGTCGGCCGAGGCCGAGGTGGACAGCCACAGCGTGGCCACCAGCCCGCCACTGAGCAGCAGCATGATCAGCAGCACGAACTTGGCCCGGCCCGCCGACGCGGCGCTCCGGCTGGCCGGCCGGGCGGCGCCGACGAGCTTGCGCAGCCGCTCCTCGCGGCGGGCGTAGGCGCGCTGGGACGCGGACTGCGTCGTCGTCTCGGCCGCGGTCGTGCGGGCGCGCGAGGGCGCCGCTTCCCGCTGGGTGGGCAGCGTCGAGGTGCGGCCGCGCGCTCCACCGCGCCCGGCGGCCGAGCCGGTGCGCACCCGCTCCCGACTGGGTGTCCGAACGCTCATGCCGCTGCCCCCCTGATCCGTTCCGCGGCCCGCAGGCGGACCGACGCGGCCCGCGGGTTGTCGTTGATCTCGTCCTCGCTCGCCTGCTCCGAGCCCCGTACGAGCAGGCGCAGTTCGGGCCCGTGGCCCGGCAGCTCGACCGGCAGGTCGAGCGGGGTGGTGGAGCTCGCCCTGGCCGCCAGCTCCCGCTTGACGATGCGGTCCTCCAGGGAGTGGTAGGCCAGCACGACCAGCCGCCCGCCGACGGCGAGCGAGTCGATCGCGGCGGGCAGGGCCGCGCGCAGCGCGTCCAGCTCGCCGTTGACCTCGATGCGCAGCGCCTGGAACGTCCGCTTGCCCGGGTGGCCCCCGGTGCGCCGCGACGCCGCCGGCACCGCCTGGTAGAGCAGCTCGACCAGCTCGGCGCTGCGCCGCAGCGGCGCGCTCTGCCGGCGCCGCCCGATCGCCGCCGCGATCCGCCCGGCGAACCGCTCCTCGCCGTAGTCGCGCAGGACCCTGGCCAGCTCCGCCACCGGGTACGTGTTGAGCACGTCGGCCGCCGTCGGGCCGGTGGTCGGGTCCATGCGCATGTCGAGGTCGGCGTCGCGGGCGTAGGAGAACCCGCGCTCGTCGGCGTCGAGCTGCAGTGAGGACACGCCCAGGTCGAACAGCGCGCCGTGGACGCGGTCGATGCCGAGGTCGTCGAGGACCTCGGCGATGCGGTCGTACACGGCGTGCACCAGGTGGATGCGGTCGGCGTAGGCGGCCAGGCGCCGCTCCGCGATGGCCAGCGCCTCGCGGTCGCGGTCGAGGCCGACCAGCGTGAGCCGCGGGTGCGCGGCCAGCAGCGCGGCGGCGTGCCCGCCCAGCCCGAGCGTCGCGTCGACCAGCACGGCCGGACGATCGGTCAGCGCGGGCGCGAGCAGCTCGGCGACGCGGGACAGGGCGACGGGGACGTGCCTGGCCCCAGCCGGCCCGTCCCCGGAATCCGGGTTCCCCACAACCCCCACCTCCCGCCCGCGACGCCGAGCCCGTGACCCGGGCTCCCAGCCGGGTCACCGGCGATGCCTCCACCCGGCAGACCTGGCACCGGGGAAGGTGCGCCAGGGCTGCCGGGTGGGGACACCGCCGGGTCCATCACGCCCCCGGTACCGGCTCCTGCACATCCAGCTAGAGCAAGCCGGGGAGCACCTCCTCCTGGGCCTGGGCGTAGGTGTCCTCGTGCTGGTCCTGGTACCGCTGCCAGGCCTGCGCGTCCCAGATCTCGGCGCGGGTGAACGCGCCGATCACCACGCATTCCTTGGTCAGCCCGGCGTAGCGCCGCAGCTCGGGGGTGATCACGATCCGACCCTGGCCGTCCGGGTTCTGCTCGTCGGTGCCGGAGAAGAGGTTGCGCTGGAAGACGCGGGCCGCCTCGTTCGTCAGCGGCGCGGACGCCACCTTCTTCGCGAGCTCGGTGAAGGCCTCGCGGGTGAACACGTACAGGCAGTGGTCCTGCCCCTTCGTGATCATCAGCCCGCCTCGCAGCTCGTCGCGGAATTTCGCGGGCAACGTGAGCCGCCCCTTGTCGTCCAGCTTGGGGGTGTAGGTGCCGAGGAACACCGGCCCCACCTCCACCTGCGGCCCTGTGTGCCCCAGCGATCACCACATTACCCCACTTCGCCCCACCGTCAACCGGAAGCGAGCCGTCCCGACGCCACGAGGACGGACGAATACGCAGGTCACAGCGGTGGGGCACGGTGGGGGGCGTGGGGGTTGGCGGCGGCGCTGACCGAACCCGCCACCACCCCCGACACCAAGATCCAGTCACCGTCGGTGATCAATTTGCCGCCGCTGACCCGCCCTCGGTCATGGTTGCCACCCGTCCGGGTACGAGCGGTGGCGGAGTGGGGCACGGTGGGGGACGCCCGGGCGGCGCGGGGGCGCCGGGTGGGGGACGGCGACCATCCGACGGTCCCGTCCCGATCCCACCGGCGTGTCGCGCTCGACACGCCGGTGCGGAGATCCGGTCGACCGCCCTCTGACGGCCGCGCGGGACGCTCGGGCAGACTGCGGGAGCCAGGTCGACCATCCGGGTGGCCATCGGGCGACGGGCTTCGCCCCCGTTTGACAGACTGGAGCGCAGTCTCGTGTCGAACGACGCGGGACGTGAGGAGAACGGGTGACGACGACGAGCAGCCGGGCCCGGGTCGACGGCGACGGTGCGGCGGTCGGGTTGGCCGACGTCGCCGACCTGTGCAACCGGATCGCCAGCAACATCCAGCGCATCATCGTGGGCAAGCCGGAGGTCGTGCGCGTCGCGCTGGTCACCCTGCTCGCCGAGGGCCACCTGCTCGTCGAGGACGTCCCGGGCGTCGGCAAGACGTCACTGGCCAAGGCGCTGGCCCGGTCGATCGACTGCTCGGTCAGCCGCGTCCAGTTCACCCCCGACCTGCTGCCCGGCGACATCACCGGCATGTCGGTGTTCAACCGCCAGTCCTCGGAGTTCGAGTTCCGCCCCGGCCCGGTCTTCGCCAACCTCGTGATCGCCGACGAGATCAACCGGGCCTCCCCCAAGACCCAGTCCGCGCTGCTGGAGTGCATGGCCGAGAACCAGGTCACGATCGACGGCGCCACCTACCCGCTGGCGCAGCCGTTCATGGTGGTGGCCACCCAGAACCCGATCGAGATGGACGGCACCTACCCGCTGCCCGAGGCCCAGCGCGACCGGTTCACCGCGCGCGTCAGCGTCGGCTACCCCGACCTGTCCGCCGAGCTGGCCATGGTCGACGAGCACGCCGCCGCCGACCCGCTCGAGCAGCTGCGCCCGGTCACCGACGCCCGCTGGGTCTCGACCGTCATCGACGCCGTACGCCGCATCCACGTCGCGCCCGAGGTCCGCCAGTACTGCGTCGAGCTGGTCGGTGCCACCCGCAGGCTGCCCGACCTGCGCCTGGGCGCCTCCCCGCGGTCCACCCTGCAGCTGGTCCGGGCGGCCAAGGCGCAGGCGGCGCTGGCCGGGCGGGGCTTCGTCGTCCCCGACGACGTGCAGGCCGTCGCGGTGCCGGTGCTGGCCCACCGGCTGCTGCTGTCGCCCGACGCGGTCGCCTCCCGCCGCTCGGCCATCGACATCGTCCGCGGGCTGCTGGGCCGCCAGGCCGTACCGGCGCCCAGCCGGCCCGGGCCCTGAGCCCGCGGGGCGCGGACGTGGGCGGGCGGCTGTCGGGACTCACCACCCGGGGCCGCTGCATGCTGGCCGGCGGCCTGGCCACCGCCGGCTGCGCCGTCCTGCTCGACGAGCGCGACCTGCTGCGCATCGGTGCGTTCGTGGCCGTGCTGCCGCTGCTGGCCCTGCTGGTGGCCCGCCGCACCCGGCGCTCCGTCACCGCCGAGCGCCGCCTGCGCCCGGCCCGGCTGGCCGTCGGCGGCGGCCTGCGCGTCGACCTGGTGCTGCGCGGTGGGCGCCTGCTCAGCACGCTGCGGCTGGCCGACGCGGTGCCCGACGCCGCGGGCGCCCAGTCCGACACCCCGCCCCGGTTCACCGTGCACAGCCTGGGGCGCACCGCCGGCACCCCGGGCCGCTCGGCGGTCATCACCTACCGGCTGCGCCCCACCCTGCGCGGCGCGCACCGCATCGGCCCGCTCACCGCGACGAGCACGGACCCCCTCGGGCTGGCCCAGTTCGACCGGGAGCTGGCCGCGGCCAGCACGCTGCTGGTGGTGCCGCGGGTGGTCGGGCTCACCGGGGTGCCCCCGGCGCTCGGCGCGGGCGAGGGCACGCCCGGCGCCGCGCTCGCCCACCAGGGCCAGGGGTCCTCGGACGTGCTCGTGCGCCCCTACCGGATCGGCGACGAGCTGCGCCGGGTCCACTGGCGCAGCACCGCCCGCTACGACGAGCTGATGGTCCGCCTGGAGGAGCGCCCGTGGCGGGGCGGCACCACCCTGCTGCTCGACCGCCGCGACTCCGCCCACCGCGGCCGCGGCGCCGGGTCCAGCCTGGAGTTCGCCATCAGCGTGGCCGCCAGCGTGTACGCCCACCTGCTCGCCCGCGGCGAGCCGGTCACGATGATCGCCGAGGACGGCACCGAGCTGGCCGCCCAGGGCACCACGGGCGGCACCGAGGCGATGCTCGACGCCCTCGCCCAGCTGCGCCCGTCGGCCCGCTCCGACCTCGGCGGCGCCGAGCTCGCCCCGAGCGCCGACGCGCTGGCCGTGCTCGGCGACCTCGGGCCCGGCCAGCTGGAGTCCCTGCAGGCGCGCCGGCCCGGGGGCGGATACGCCATCCTGCTCGACACCACCACGTGGGACCCGGCCGGCAAGGCGCCGGCCGGTACCGGCGCGCACGCCACCGCGGCCGCGCTGCGGCGCGTCGGGTGGGGTGTCGTCGTGGCGACCGCGAGCACCACCCCCGAACGCGCCTGGGACGAGCTCGTCTCCTCCGCCGCCCAGCGGGTGCAGGTCCGATGAGCGGGCTTGCGAGCGGATCATCAACGCAGCGTCTGCGCGCAGCGCCGGCCGGGCTCTGCGAGGCCGAGTGATGACCGCCCGCGCGGCGGCTCGACCCCCGACGGACGGAGCAGCGCGGTGACCACGACCGTCGAGCGGAACGCGGGCCGGGCCCCCTCCGGGCGCAGGCCCACCCGGCCGCCCGCGCCCGTCCACCCGCCGCTGCCGTGGGCCACCGCGGTCGCGGCCGGGTTGGCCGTCCTGCTGGCCGGCGCCCCGGTCACCGCGATCGTGCAGGGCTCGGTGTGGCCGGTGCAGTCGGCGTTGGCCATCGTGCCGGTGGTCGTGGTCGGCTTGCTGCTGCACCGCGTGGGCACCGCGGCCGTCGTCATCGGCCAGCTGGTGACCGTGCTGCTCCTGCTGACCGTCCTGTTCACCGAGAACGGGGTGCTGGGCGTGCTGCCCGGGCCCGCCGCGCTGGGCGAGTTCGGCGCGCTGCTGCAGCGCGCCGGCGAGCAGATCGACACCAGCACCGCCCCGGTGCTGGCCACCCCGGAGATCCGGTTCCTGGTCACCGCCGCGTTCGGGCTGCTCGGCGTCGGCGTCTACGTGGCCGCGGTCTGCACCTCGGCGCCGGCCGCCGCCGGTGTGCCGCTCCTCGCGGTGTTCGCGGTGCCGGCCGCGCTGGCCGACGAGCTGCTGCCGTGGTGGGCCATGGTGGCCGCGACGGCCGGTTTCGGGGTGCTGCTGGTGGCCGGGGCCAGCACGGGGCGCGGCCGGGCCGGTGTCGGCGGCGGTGTCGTGGCCGTCGCGGTGCTCGTCGCGCTGGCCGTCGGGGCGGGGGCGGGGTTCGTCGGCACCGCCGGCCGCTTCGACGGCAACGGCGCGGGCGGCAGCTCCACGAACTCGATCGGCCTGAGCCCCTTCACCGCGCTGCGTGGCCAGCTCGACCAGAGTGCGCCGGTCGAGCTGTTCCGGGTCCGCGGCCTCGACCGGCCCGTCTACCTGCGGGCGCTGACCCTGCGCGAGTACGTGCCCGGCATCGGCTGGCAGGCCAGCCCGCCGGCGCCCGGCGCCCGGCTGCCCGGCGCGCTGCCCGGCGAGGTGGTCGCCCCCGGCGACCTGGCCGACGTCGACATCGAGAACATCGCCTTCCGCGACTACTGGCTGCCCCTCTACGGCGAGCCCCTCGAGGTGTCGGGCCTGCCCGAGGACCAGTGGCAGTACGACTCCGGCGCCGGCACCGGCTACACCATCCGACCGCGCGCGGAGGAGGGCTGGCAGCAGCGCGCGCTGCTGCCCGCACCGACCGCCGACGACCTGCGGGCCGCCGAGGGCGGCGAGGGCGTCGGCCCGGAGTACCTGATCGCGTCCAACATCGACGAGCGCGTCGCCGCGATCGCCGCCGAGGTCACCGCGAACGCTTCCACCGGCTTCGACCGGGCCATCGCGCTGCAGGACTACTTCGCCGGGCCGGCCACCCAATTCCGCTACAGCCTGCAGACCGCCCCCGGCAACGGCGACGACGCGCTGGTCGAGTTCCTCACCGTCGGGCGCACCGGCTACTGCGAGCAGTTCGCCTCGGCGATGGCCACGATGCTGCGCACGGTCGGCGTGCCCTCGCGGGTGGCCGTCGGGTTCACCGGTGGCACCGAGATCGCCGACTACCGCTCGATCAGCACCAAGGACGCGCACGCCTGGGTGGAGGCCTGGTTCCCGGGCATCGGCTGGACCACCTTCGACCCCACCCCGCTCACCGACGGGCGCGCGATCACCCCGCCCTACGTCGAGCAGGCCCAGGGCCAGGCCGGGGGCGAACAGGACTCCACCCTGCCCGACGAGCTGTCGCCCGAGGACGACATCGACCCGCAGTCGCTGCCCCAGCAGCAGCTCGACGAGCAGACCACACCACCTCCCCCGTCGACGACCACCGAGGAGCAGAGCGGCGGGCTGCCGCTGTGGCCGTTCGCGGCCCTCCTGCTGCTCGTCGTGGTCGTCGGGGCACCGGCCGGGCTGCGGATCCTGCACCGGCGCCGGCGGCTGGCCGCGGCGCGCGCCGGCGGCCCCGACGCGGCCTCCGCGGCCTGGAGCGAGGTGCTGGCCGAGTCCCTCGACCGCCACGTCCCGGTCCCGCCCACCGACACCGTCCGCGGCGCGGCCCGCCGCCTGGTCCGCGAACACCGCCTCGACGACCGCGCCCAACAGGCCCTGCGCGCCATCGTGACCGCCGTGGAAGCGAGCTGGTACGGCGACGCCCATCCCACCCCCGCCACCCTCGACGCTGCCGTGCGAGCGGTGGCGGCGGGCATCGGCGCGGGGTCGGGGCTGACGCTGCGGCAGCGGCTGCTGCCCAAGTCGGTGATGACGCGGCGGCCGAAGGCGGCGCAGGTGCCGGAGCCGGTGGAGGCGGCGCCGGAGCTCTGACCGCGCGGTTCTCTCGGGCGGTTGAGGGGCCTCCGGCGGCGCCTTCGGCGAGAGCCTCCGGCGGCTCCTGCGCGGAGGGCGACCTCAGATCGAGCAGGGGGCCGCCCCTGCCGTCACGTCAGGGGCTTCGAGGGGTCGAGTGGCCGCTCCGAGGCCGGCGAGGGGTGTCCTCGCAGCGCCAGGTGGGAGGCGCAGCACTGGCCGGGTCCTCGCAGCCCGCCGGCGCGCTGCGACGGCACCGCTGAGTCTGCGGGATTGCCCAATCACATGATCGACTCGGTCGCGAGGACGCCCGACAGCCGCACGCCACCGGCAAACCGGACAACCCCGCCGACCCCGCCTCCTATCGCGCGCCGGACTGGTCTCCGCCGAGTGTGGCGTCCTCGCAGCGCCGGGTGGACGTCGCAGCCCTGGCTGGGTCGTCGCAGCCCGCCGGCGGGCTGCGAGCACACCGCTGGGCCTGCGAGGCGGCCGAATCACATGATCCACTCGGCCGGTGGCGACTGCGCCAACCCTCAAGAACCCGCAGGCGCCGCCGGAGGTCCGTCAGAACGCCGAAGGCCGCCGGAGGCCCTCAACCGCCCACCGGACACAACAATGCCGCCCACCACGAAGGCGAGCGGCATCGGAAACGGACACGCACCACCGAGGAACCGACGGACCCGCCCAGCACAGGACGGGCTCGTCGCTCCCGCGGGCCTACTCCTGCTCGAACCGCCGGCGGAAACGCTCTTCCATCCGGCCGGTGAACCCGTTGCGGTCGGGTTCGGCGCTCTTGGTCTCCGGACCAGGAGCAGCACCGGAGCCCGATGAGCTGACGGCGAGCCACGCGCCGCCCAGCATCACCAGGAACCCGATGATGCTCACCACGGGGAACACCTCGGCCAGGTAGAGCTGGCGGACGGCGAGGCCGACGACGAGCAGCACCAACCCGAGGAGGAACAGCGCCACCCCTTGCAGGCGGCGCCTGCGGGTGGGCTTGCGGAGACGTCCACCGCGGACGGTGGACACGAACTTGGGGTCCTCGGCGTAGAGAGCGCGCTCGATCTGGTCGAGCAGCCGCTGCTCGTGCTCGGAGAGGGGCACGGCTTCACCTCCGGCACTGGTCATCCTGTCGGGTCAGTTCCATGGTGCCGGAGCGACGCGACGAGCGCCCTGGGGTGGGCGTCTAACGAGCAGGATACGAGTCGAAGGCCGTCGCGACCACCCGGACTCTTCGAGTGGCCGCATCGTGTGTCGGACCAGACGTCCGGACCGCGGCCAACGCCGCCGAACGGGGCCCTTGCGACCGCCCGGAACCGGGAAAATCCCGGGCCGGATCGCCCTTTCGTCGGTCCCCCGGGCGTGGCGGATTCCCGCCGGGCGATGGGTCAGGTGCGGCGGGCCAGTGCGTGCAGGCGGGCGGCGACCTCGCGCAGCGGCGCGGCCCCCGCGGCGAGGGTCTCCAGCTCCGCGACCGACCTCGCCGCGGCGGGGCCGCCGTCGCGGACGGAGCCGGGCACCCACGCGTCGAGGACGCCGTCGCCCTGCAGGAGTTCCACCCGCAGCCCGCAGCCCTCCAGCAGGGCCCGCAGGCCGGTGGCGTCGAGGCGGCGGCGCAGGGCGTCGTCCGGGCCGAAGCGGCCCTCCGGGTCGGTCAGCAGCGCCATGGCCTCGGCGAGGCGTCCGCTGAGGGTGCGCGCGAGCACGGCCGCGTAGCGCCCGGCGACCAGCACCGAGACCGCCGAACCCGGGGCCGCGGCCCGGGCCAACGCGTCGACCGCGGCCGCCGCGTCGTCGACGACCTCCAGCAGGCCGTGGCCGAGCACCAGGTCGGCGCCGCCGGCCGGGGCGACGTCGGCGAGCGCGTCGACGTCGCCCTGCACGGCGTCGACCAGCCGGTCCACGCCGGCCTCCCGGGCCCGCCGGTGCAGCGCGGCCAACGCGTTGGGGCTGTTGTCGACGACCGTCACCGCGCAGCCCAGCCGGGCCAGCGGCACCGCCCACGCCCCGCTGCCGCCGCCCACGTCCAGCACCCGGGGCGACCGGCCGGGGTGGCGGGCGCGCAGGGCGTCGACCTCCGCCCGCAGCGACCGGTGCACGGGGCCGCCCGCGGGCTCCCCCGCCTCGGACGGGCGCCGCACTCCGTCGCCGGTGCCGTTCACCACTGAGCCCAACTCCACGGCAGCACAGTAGTGCTCACCCCGACCGGGTAGGTTCCACACCGTGCAGGTCGTCGCCTCGTTGAGCCTGAAGGGTGGAGTGGGCAAGACCACGGTGGCGCTCGGTCTGGCCGGTGCCGCGCAGCAGCACGGGCTGCGCACCCTGGTCGTCGACCTCGACCCGCAGGCCAACGCCACCATCGCCCTGGACGTCGGCCCCACCGGCGCGACCGTCGCCGACGTCCTCGACGAGCCGCGCCTGTCGGTGCTGCGCGCCGCGATCGCCCCGAGCGCGTGGGGCGAGGGCCTCGACGTCATGGTCGGCGCCGAGCAGGCCGAACGGCACAACCACCCCGAACCCGGCCCCGCCCAGGTGGGCAGGCTCAGCCGGGCCCTGCAGCGCCTCGACCGCCTCGACGAGGACGGCGCCGGGTCGGACTTCTCCGAGCCCTACCGGCTGGTGGTCATCGACTGCCCGCCGTCGCTGGGCCAGCTCACCCGCAGCGCTCTGGCCGCCGCCGACCGCGCCGTCCTGGTGACCGACCCGACGATGTTCGCCGTCTCCGGCGTCCAGCGCGCCTTCGACGCCGTGCAGACCGAGCGCCAGCGCTCCAACCCCGACCTGCAGCCCCTCGGCGTCCTGATCAACCGGGTGCGCCCGCGCAACGCCGAGCACGACTTCCGCATCGCCGAGTTGCGCGAGCTGTTCGGCCCGCTGGTCCTGCCCGGCGTCCTGCCCGACCGCTCGGCCATCCAGCAGGCGCAGGGCGCCTGCATGCCGATCCAGCGGTGGGACACCCCGGGCGCTCGCGAGGCGTCGGCGGTGTTCACGCTGCTGCTCGGGCGGGTGCTGCGCACTGAGCGGCCCCGGCGGGCCCCGCGCGTGGCCACCGCTC
This sequence comes from Pseudonocardia lacus, assembly GCF_018531445.1. GTDB lineage: Bacteria > Actinomycetota > Actinomycetes > Mycobacteriales > Pseudonocardiaceae > Pseudonocardia > Pseudonocardia lacus. Next base: position 7,972 of record NZ_JAHDTH010000114.1, on the reverse strand, counting down.
CCCCGGCGCCGAACTAGGGCCGGACGCGAGAGCGGCCCCCGCCGCGGGGGCAACGGGAGCCGCTCTCGGGGATGGTCAGCGGAGGGGGATCGAGCTGCTGACCAGGGCGACGAACTGCTCGGACTGGCGGAGGAGGTCGTCGGCCTCGCGGCGGCCGACCAGGCGCCGGATGCCGGCTTCGGCGGCGGCCCGGGTGTCCGAGCAGGAGGCGAAGAAGGCCGCCCACTCGGCGAACTCGGGGGCGATCTCGGCCAGCAGGTGCCAGACGTTGCGGCTGCCCCGGCGCTTGGGCTCCGGGCGGGCCCGCACGGCCAGCACGGCGGCGCCGGCGCGGAGCGCGGCGAGGTAGGCGGCCGGGTAGCGCAGGAGGGGGTCGTCGGTGCGGTGGGCCTCGGCGAGGCCGTCGGCCGCCTGGCGCAGCAGGGACAGGGCCGCGCGGGGGGTGGGGGCCGGGGGCGGCACCGGGGCGACGTGCCGCCGGGGCGGGGTGGCCCGCCGGGTGCCCCGCCGGCCGGGGTCCCGGCCCTCCGGCAGGTCGATCGCCATCGTGGACTCGCTCATCATCGCGGTCATCGGTCAGCCGCCTCCTCTCGTCGTCCTGTCGTCGTCGTTCCCGGTCGTTCCGGTCGTTCCGGTCGTTCCGGTCGGTCGGGTCGGCCGGGTTGGTCAGTCCGCGACCCGCACGAGGTCCCACACGCCGGGCCCGGCGCGCATGCGGAGCACGATCTCGATGGCCGGGGCGTCGGGCTCGGACGCCGACCGGGCCATCACCCGCCAGCAGCGCAGCCGGTCGCCGCCGACGGGCATCGGCGAGGGGAACGGCCACGGGGACTCCTCGATCCACCGCTCCCGCACGTCGGTGATCAGGTAGCGGGCACCCTTGCGCATCGGCCGGCGTTCGAACTCGATCGGTTCGCCGTCCTGCCAGCGGACCTGGATCGGCGTCGGCTGGCGTCCGAACCGACGTCCGAACGGGCTCATGAGCGCACCTCCCTCTGACTCACCGCATCCCGTCCACCCGGTGGTGGGGCGCTTCCCCCACCCCAGCCACCGGGTCGCCGGGATCGAACAGATGTTCGACCGCAACCAGTACAGCCCGTACCGGCGTGCGCGTCAAGTCGGAGTGCACCGCACGGCACCGACATTCCGTGTCGTGGTGTGATGAGGCGGTGACCGCCGCCCCCGCACGCCAGCTCGTCCAGTTCGGCGCGGGAGAGCTCACCGACCGGCTCAGCGAAGCCCTGCAGGTGTACGTGAGCGCGATGGGCTACCCCCCGAGCACCGCCCGGCAGCGGCGGGCGCTGTGGCTCGACCACATGCGCCGGCCCGGGTGGCGGGCGGTCGGCTGGATCGGCGCGGGCGGCGATCTGCAGGGCATCGCCTACGGATACGCAGGGGCACCGGGGCAGTGGTGGTTCGAGGAGGTGCGCCGCGGCCTGCAGGCCTCCGGCGGCGACCAGGCCGGCTGGCTCACCGACTATTTCGAGCTGACCGAGCTGCACGTCCGCCCCGACACCCAGGGCCGCGGCCTGGGCGAGGGGCTCCTGCGCGCGCTGCTGGCCGGCACCAACCGCTCGACCGTGCTGCTGTCGACCCCGGAGTACCGCGACAACCGCCCCGGGCGGGCGTGGCAGCTCTACCGCCGCACCGGCTTCCGGGACGTCCTGCGCGACCACCGCTTCACCGGCGACTCGCGGCCCTTCGCGGTGCTCGGCCGGACGCTGCCGCTCGATCCGCCGGTGGCACGATGACGGCCGTGCCGTCACCCACGACCATCGTTCGACCCCGTCCCACCGGCCGCCGCCGGGCCCTGCCCGCGCTGCTGCTGGTCGTGCTGATGGCGGGCCTGCTGGTCGGCGGCTGCGCGCGGGTGCGCACCGCGCTGGCCGTGCAGCCCGACGACACGGTGGCCGGCGAGGTCGTCGTGGCCACACCGGAGCAGAACCCGGAGGACAAGGGTCCGAAGATCGCGCTCCCGCCCGAGCTGGCCGACGCCGTCGACGTGCGCGAGTACCGCCAGGACGGCTACGTCGGGTCGCTGCTGCGGTTCTCCGACCTGACCTTCGAGCAGGTCGGCCAGCTCAACCGGGTGGCCGGCGACGCGGGCGCCGGAGCGGCGCTGGAATTGCGCCGGCAGGGCAACCGGGTGATCGTCACCGGCTCGGTCGACCTGACGACGGTGTCGGTCGACAAGGCCGACTTCCAGCTGAAGATCAGCTTCCCGGGCGAGGTGACCGACACCGACGGCGACGCCGACTCGGGCACGGTGAGCTGGACGTTCACCCCCGGCGAGGTCAACGACGTGAACGCCGTGGTGGCCTTCGACGACCCGAACGCCCCGTCCGCGCTGAACTGGACGCTCGGGTTGTCGGCCGTCGTGGTGCTGACCGCCGTCGCCGTCGTGGTGATGGCGCGGCGGACCCGCAACCCCCCGGTCAGCCCACCCCGCTGAGCGCCATCGCGCGCGCCCCCGCCAGCCCGAGCCGGCTGACCAGCTCCACGGTCGCGGTCGACCGGTTCAGCGAGTAGAAGTGCAGCCCGCTCACGCCCTCGTCGAGCAGGCGCGCGCACAGCTCGGCCGTCGCGTCCATCCCGGCGGCGCGGAAGGCCGCCGGGTCGTCGGTGTGGCGGTCCAGCCGCTCGACGAGCGCGGGCGGCAGCGGTGCCCCGGACAGCTCGGGGCCGCGGCGGAAGGTCTTCGCCGTGGTCAGCGGCATGATGCCGGGCAGGACGGGCGCGTCGCAGCCCGCGGCGGCGAGCCGGTCGCGCAGCCGCAGGAACGCCTCGGCGTCCCAGAACAGCTGGGTGATGGCGAAGTCGGCGCCGGCCCGGAGCTTGGCCAGCAGGCGGGTGAAGTCGAGGTCGTCGTCGGCCGAGCGCGGGTGCCCGTGCGGGAAGGCGGCCACGCCCACGCAGAAGTCGCCCAGGCTGCGCACCAGCCGGACGAGCTCGTCGGCGTAGGTGAGGCCCTCGGCGTGCGCGACCCACTCGCCCAGCGGGTCGCCGGGGGGGTCGCCGCGCACGGCGAGCACGTTGCGGATGCCCGCTGCGGCGTAGGCGCCGATCACCTGGCGCAGCTCGGCCACCGAGTGCGAGACGGCCGTGAGGTGGGCCATCGGGACGAGGGTGGTGTCGGTGGCGATGCGGGCGGTGGTGCGTATCGTGCGGTCGCGGCTGGATCCCCCGGCGCCGTAGGTGACCGACACGAAGGCCGGGTCCAGCGCCTCCAGTCGGCGGATGGCCTTCCACAGCTCGACCTCACCCGGTTCGTCCTTCGGGGGGAAGAACTCCACCGAGAAGATCGGCCGATCGGCGCTGATCCGCTGGGTGATCTTCACGGCACCACCATGACATTCCGGTCACCGCTGCTGTACGGCCCGTCACCTGTTCCGGTTCCCACCACACCGACAGCTTAGGCAGGGGCGCCGGTCGGACCAGCCGCAGGTTCGACGAATGTCGCGCACCGGCCGCGACATGCGTCTTCCGCAACGCTGGTGCGGCGAACGGGCGTGTTCGGGCCCACGTCGACGACGTCGGTCTCCGCCAACGCGCCGGTTCGGCCTGGCGTCGATACCCTCGACAGGTGTCCGATTCGCTCCCCCTGCCCGGCAGTCGACCCGTCCGGTGCCCGCGATGAGCCGCCCGGCCGGGGTCGGCGTGATCCCCCAGACGGTGCAGGGCGACGCGCCGTCCGTCCCCGACGACCACCTCCCCGAGGCGGTCGAGGCCGAACTCGTCACCTACCTCGCCGGGCGGGCCGCGGACGCGGCCGCGATCGACCCGGTGTTCGCCGAGGCCGGCCAGGCCCTGACCGGGTTCGTGACCTCCGGCGGCAAGCGGCTGCGCCCGACGTTCGCGTGGTGGGGCTGGCGCGGTGCGGGCGGCCACCCGGAGGCGCCCGAGGCGGCCGCGGTCGTGCGGGCGATCAGCGCGCTGGAGCTGATCCAGGCGTGCGCGCTGATCCACGACGACCTGATGGACGCCTCGGCCACCCGCCGCGGCCGCGCGACGGTGCACGTCGACTTCGCCCGCCGCCACGTCGACGCGGGGTGGCGCGGCTCGCCCGCCAGGTTCGGGGCCGCGGCCGCGATCCTGCTCGGCGACCTGGCGCTGGCCTGGGCCGACGACATGCTGCGCTCGGCCGAGCTGTCGCCGGCCGCGATGCACAGGGCGCGGGTGCCGTGGGAGGCGATGCGCACCGAGGTGCTCGGCGGGCAGTTCCTGGACGTGATGTACCAGGCCTCCGGCGACTCCTCGGCCCGGGCGGCGCTGCAGATCGACCGGTTCAAGACCGCCGCGTACACCGTCGAGCGCCCGTTGCACCTGGGCGCCGCGCTGGCCGGCGCCGACCCCGAGCTCGTGGCGGCCTACCGCCGCTTCGGCGCCGACATCGGGGTGGCCTTCCAGCTGCGCGACGACCTGCTGGGCGTGTTCGGCGACCCCGCGGTGACCGGCAAGCCCGCGGGCGACGACCTGCGCGAGGGCAAGCGGACGCTGCTGCTGGCGATCGCGCTGCAACGCGCGACCGAGCTGGGGCGCGGGGAGGCGGTGGTCGCGATCGAGCGCGCCATCGGCGACCCCGACCTCGACGGCGACGGCGTCGACCGCGTGCGCGGGATGATCCTCGACCTGGGCGCCCACGAGGAGGTCGAGCGCCGGATCACCGCGCTGACCGGCTCCGCGCTGGACGCGCTCGCGACGGCGCGGATCACCGAGGCGGCCCGGGCGGCCCTGGTCGGGCTGGCCGACACGGCCACCCGCAGGCAGAGCTGAGCGCGCCGGTGTACGAGAACACCACCGGGCGGCGGCGATGACCCGCCGCGTGCCGGGACCGTCCGACCACGTGGTCGTCGTCGGGGCCGGGCTGTCGGGCCTGTCGGCCGCGCTGCACCTGCTGGGCGCCGGCCGCCGTGTGACGCTGCTGGAGCGGGCCGACCACCCCGGCGGCCGCGCGGGCCGGCTCGACCTGCGCACCGAGCACGGCGACTACCTGGTCGACCCCGGCCCCACCGTGCTGACGATGCCGTCGCTGCTCGACGAGGCGTTCGCCGCGGTCGGCGAGAAGGCGGCCGACCGGCTCGACCTGGTCGAGCTCGACCCGGCCTACCGCACCCACTTCGCCGACGGTTCCACGATCGACGTGCGCACCGACGCCGAGGCGATGGAGGACGAGGTCCGGCGGGTCTGCGGCCCGGCGTCGGCGCAGGGATACCGGCGGCTGCGCCGCTGGCTCACCGACCTGTACCGGGCCGAGATCGACTCGTTCATCGGCGCGAACATGGACGGCCCGCTGAGCCTGGTCGGTCCCGACCTGGCCCGGTTGGCGGCGCTGGGCGGGTTCGGCAGGCTCGGGCCCCGGGTGGCCGCCATGGTGCCCGACGAGCGGCTGCAGCGGATCTTCTCGTTCCAGGCGCTCTACGCCGGCGTGCCGCCGCATCGCGCGCTCGGGGCCTACGGCGTGATCGCCTACATGGACACCGTCGGCGGCGTGCACTTCCCGCGCGGCGGGATGCGCCAGGTCGGCGCGGCGCTCGCCGACGCGGCCGCCGCGGCCGGCGCCGAGATCGGCTACGACCGCACGGTGACCGGGCTGGAGCGCCGCGGCGGCCGGGTCGTCGCCGTGCGCCACCGCGACACCGCCGACCCGGCGGGCCCGAGCGAGCGGATCGAGTGCGACGCCGTCGTCCTCACACCCGACCTCCCGGTCGTGCACCAGTTGCTCGGCCGCGCGCCCCGGCGGCCGGTGCGGCTGCGGTACTCCCCCAGCGCCGTCGTGCTGCACGCCGGGCTGACCACGGCCCGCCCGGAGGCCGCGCACCACACGATCTCGTTCGGGCGGGCCTGGGAGTCGACCTTCCGCGAGATCATCACCGACGGGAAGCTGATGAGCGACCCGTCGCTGCTGGTCACCCGGCCCACCGCGACCGACCCCGGGCTCGCGCCCCCCGGCCGCGACCTGCTGTTCGTGCTGGCCCCGTGCCCGAACACCGAGCGCGGCCCGATCGACTGGGCGCGCGTCGGCCCCGCCTACCGCGACGAGCTGCTCGCCGAGCTCGACCGCCGCGGCCACCCGGGGCTCACCGGGATCGCCGGCGACGTCGAGGTCTCCCGGTTGGTCACCCCGGCCGACTGGGCCGCGCAGGGGATGGCCGCCGGCACGCCGTTCTCGGCGGCGCACACGTTCGCCCAGACCGGTCCGTTCCGCCCGCGCAACCTCGTGCGCGGGCTGGAGAACGCGGTGCTGGCCGGCTGCGGCACCACCCCGGGTGTCGGGATCCCGCCGGTCCTGATCTCCGGGCGGCTCGCGGCCCAGCGGATTTGCGGCCCGTCGCGCACCCGGGCGCGGGGGCGCAGGGTACCCACAACCGGTTGACACCGGGCGTGCGAGCATGGATCGCGTCATGGACTCACCACCATCGGACGACCGGCAGGCGCAGCCGGACGCGGCTCCCGAACCCGCCCCGTCGCCGCGCGCCGCGGCACCCGCGAGCCCGCGGTCGACCAGCCGCTTCGGCGACCCGCCGCGGCGCCCGCTGCTGCTCGGCCTGCTCGCCTCGCTGATGATGGTGATCGGCGGCTTCGGCGCCGGTGGGGTGCTCGTCCACGACCCCGTGCTGACCAACTCGCCGCTGGGGTTCTGGCGCTACGGCCACGGCAGCCAGCTGGCCGCCATCCTGATCTACTCCGGCGTCGCGCTGATGGCCTGGGCGTGGGTCCAGCTGGGCCGCGACGTGCTGGCCCGCCGGGTCGGCGGCCGTGCGGTGCTGACGACGGCGCTGGTGTGGTCGGTGCCGATGCTGTTCTCGCCGCCGCTGTTCACCCGCGACGTGTTCAGCTACCTGGCCCAGGGCGGGCTGCCGCTGGCCGGATTCGACCCGTACGCGGTGGGGCCCGAGGCCATGCCCGGCGTCTTCACCGAGAACGTCCACTACTTCTGGCAGAACACGCCGGCGCCCTACGGCCCGCTGTTCATCCTGATCGCCAAGGGCGTCACCGCGCTGGTCGGCGACAACGTGATCCTCGGCGTCGTGCTGATGCGGCTGACCATGCTGCCCGGCCTGGCCCTGCTGATCTGGGCGCTGCCCGAACTGACCCGCCGCCTCGGCGGCCGCGTCCCGCTGGCGCTGTGGATCGCGGTGGCCAACCCGGTCATGGTCATCCACATGATCGGCGGCGGGCACAACGACCTGCTGGTCGTCGGGATGCTGGCCGCCGGCGCGCTGGTCGCCCTGCGCGGGGCGCCCGCGTCCGGGATCGCGATCGTCGCGGCGGCCATGGCCGTGAAGGCCAGCGCCGGGATCGCGCTGCCGTTCCTGGTGCTGGTGTGGGCGGCCCAGCTCACCGGCTCGCCGCGCTCGCGGCTGCTGCGCGCCATCGCCTACGGGGTCGGCGTCTTCGTGGTGGTCTTCGCCGCCAGCACGTTCGCCGCGGGGGTGAACCTGGGCTGGCTGCCGGCGCTCAGCGCACCGTCGATGATCGTCAACTGGATGTCGATCCCGACCGCCGTCGGCGAGTTCCTGCACACCCTGACCGCGATCTTCGTCGACGTCGGCAAGCAGCCGTTCATCGACATCGCCCGCATCGTGGGCGGGGCGCTGCTGCTGTGGATCATCTGCCGGCTGTGGTGGAAGGCCCGCGACGACCAGCCGCTGGCCGTGCACCGCGCGGGCACCGCGCTCCTGCTGGTCGCGGTCCTCTCCCCGGCCACGCTGCCCTGGTACCTGAGCTGGGGCATGGCGCTGCTGGCGATGGTGGCGTGGTCGCGGCGCGGCCTGACGGCGATGGTCTTCGTCTCGCTGATGCTGATCATCGTCTACTACCCCAACGGCGAGGACGCCCTCTACAACTGGCCCTACCTGCTGGGCTGCGCGCTCGTCGCCGCGCTCGCCGCGGTCTCCCTGCACCGCCCCGACCCGCTCCGGCTGGCCGCCGGGGCGCGCTCGGGCCGGCCGCGGGGCGAGCCCGCCGCGGC
>NZ_JAHDTH010000113.1 GCF_018531445.1 Pseudonocardia lacus | reverse complement strand
CAGCGGGTCGGGGGGCGCTCACCGGCCGCCGCTGGCGGCGCCCGCGCCCGGCGGACCGGACGGGGCCGCGGGTCGGATCGGACCGATCCGGCCCGCGGGCTCAGCCGCGGACCGCGAGCGCGCGCACCGGGCAGGCCGCCACCCCGAGCCGGGCGACGTCCTCCTCCCCCGCCGGCACCTCGCGGTCGGGGCCGACGGCGCTGCGGCCGTCGTCGTCGAGCGGGAACAGGTCCATGTCGACGACCGAGCACTGACCGTGCCCGTCGCACACCGCGGGATCGACACCGATCCTCACCGCAGCACCATCGTCACCGCGCCACCATCGTCACCGCGCCACCATCGTCACCGCGCCACCATCGTCACCGCGCCACCATCGTCACCATCGTCACCGCGCCACCATCGTCACCGCGCCACCATCGTCACCGCGCCACCATCGTCACCGCGCCACCATCGTCACCGCACCACCTCCAGCGCCTCCAGCGCGCGCGAGGCCAGCACGGGCTTCCAGACCGGTTCGGCGGCCAACGCCAGCCCGGGCATCCGCTCGACGACCCGCCCGACCGCGATCCGGGTCTCCATCCGGGCCAGCTGGGCGCCGATGCAGGCGTGGATCCCCTTGCCGAACGCGACGTGCGGGTTGGGGCTGCGGGCCAGGTCGACGGTGTCCGGGTGGGCGAACCGGTCCGGGTCGCGGTTGGCCGCGGCCAGCACCAGGTGCACCCGCTGGCCCGGCTCGATGCGCCGGCCCCCGATCTCGGTCTCGGCCACGACCCAGCGGTTGACCACCTTGATCGGGCCGTCGAAGCGCAGCAGCTCCTCGACGGCCGGGGCCAGCAGCGCGGGCTCGGCGCGCAGCCGGGCCAGCTCGGCGGGGTGGCGCAGCAGCGCGAGCACGGCGTTGGCGATCGAGTTGGTGGTGGTCTCGTGACCGGCGAACAGCAGCAGCGCGCACATCGCGGACAGCTCGTCGTCGGTGAGCCGGTCGCCGCTGTCGCTGCCCATCATCGCGCTGAGCATGTCCTCGCCCGGCTCGACGCGGCGCCGGGCGATCAGCTCCCGGAAGTAGGCGTCCATCTCGCGCAGCCCGGCCAGCGCCCGCTCGTGCCGCTCGGCCCGCGCGCTCCCGCCGGTGCCGAACGCGACCAGGGCCAGCTCGTCGGACCAGCCGCGGAACCGGTCGCGGTCCTCCGGCGGGGCACCCAGCATCGCGCCGATCACGGTGGCCGGCAGCGGGTAGGCCAGCCCGGCGATCAGGTCGCCGCCGGTGAAGCCGTCGAGCAGCTCGTCGACCAGCGCCGTGATGCGGGCGTCCATCGCCGAGATCCGCTGCGTCCTGAACGCGCCGGCGGCCAGCTTGCGCAGGCGGGTGTGGGCAGGCGGGTCGGACACGACCATCCACTCGCCGATCAGCTCCAGCACGCGGTCGGCCGCTCCCGCGCCCTCCCCGCGCGCCTGCCGCGCCGCGCGGACCGGGCGGACCCGGTCGTTGGACAGCGCCTTGTCGGCGAAGGCCGCGGAGACGTCGTCGTAGCGGGTGAGCAGCCAGGCCCGGTGCTGCGCGCTCCAGTGCACGGGGTCGTGCGCGCGCAGCTCGGCGAACAGCGCGTACGGGTCGGCGGTGGCCCGCGGGGTCAGCAGGTCGTCGTCCAGGGCGGGGGTCATGACGCGATCAACGCCCGGGCCAGGCCCAGCCGGTCGCGCACCCCGTGCCCGCCGACGACCTCGCCGCCGGCCACCCGGACCAGCGCGACCAGGTGCAGGGTTGCCGGCAACCGGGCGTGGTCGGCGTCGAGGCCGGGCAGGCCCCCGCCGGCGTACCGCCCGGTCAGGGTGAGCCGGAACGCGACCCGCTCCCCGGCCGAGAACAGGTCGTCCACCCGGGACTCGGCGTCGTCGAGGAAGCGGTGCTCGTCGCCGTCGTCCCAGCGGACGCCGACGGCGGGCAGGCCGGCGGCGATCCACTCGCGCACCGCGGCCTCGGCGGCCGGGTCGGCCGGGACCGGCGCGGTGTCCCACGGCGCCACCGCGGGCGGGGCGACCGGGTCGGGCACCCCGTCGGCCAACTGGCGGCGGCGGGCGAGGTAGTCCTGCTCGACGCTGTTGTCCACCAGCGCGCGCCCGTTCCACCGGTAGAGCCCGATCCCGGTCCAGGACGCCGCGGCGCCGCCGTGCCGCACCGAGGCGCCGTGCTCGGAGAACCGCATGGCCAGCCGCTCGCCGTTGGTGACGATCTCGTGCACGGTGAGCCCGAGCCCCGGGAACTGGCTGAACTGCTTGACCGAGGCCGGGATGTAGGCCTCGTCCCGGCCGGCCACCACGTGCGGGCCCATCCGCAGCGTGTAGTCCGGCTCCATGATCTCGGCGCAGACGCTGGTGTCGTGCCGGTTCGTGTAGTCGACCACGTAGCGGCGCATCAGCGCGACGAACGGGTCCATCAGCACCCCCGGAACCGCGGCGGGCGCTTCTCGGTGAACGCCCGGATGCCCTCGGCGGCGTCGGCGCTGCCGTGCAGCGCGGTCAGCGCGGCCGTGGAGTGGTCGTACTCGCCGCGGTCGACCCCGCGGTTGACCAGCGCCTTCCCGGTGGCCACTGCGAGCGGCGCGGCGGCGGCCATCCGCCCGGCCAGCGCCCGGGCGGCGGCGGCCAGCTCGGCGGCCGGCACGACCTTCTGCACGAGCCCGATCCGCAGCGCGGTGTCGGCGTCGACCCGCTCCCCGGCGAACGCCATCAGCTTGGTCCACTGCCGGCCGATCACCGACGGCGCGCGCAGCACCCCGAAACCGGGGACGAGCCCGACGGCCGCCTCCGGCATCCCGAAGACCGCGGTCTCGGCGGCGATGACCACGTCGCAGGCCAGCGCCAGCTCGCAGCCCCCGCCCAACGCGTACCCACGCACGGCCGCCACGACCGGCAGCGGGCTCTCCTCGACCGCGGCGAACGTGCGCATGCAGTCGCGCTGGAACTCGCGCTTGGCCGCGGTGCCCTCCAGCTCGGCGAACCCGGCGATGTCGCCACCGGCCGAGAACGCCCGCTCCCCCGCCCCGGTGACGACCACCGCCCGGGTGCTGCCGTCGGCCTCCAGCGCGGCGAGCGCGTCGCGCAGCGCGGGCCAGAACGCGCGGCCCATGGCGTTGAGCTTGGCCGGGGCGTCCATGGTGATCGTGGCGACGCCGTCCGCGGTCTCCACGCGCAGGTTCACGGCCTGCTCCCGTGCGCGGCGATCGCGATGGCCGTGGCCACCACCCGGCGCGTCTCGGCGGGCTCGATCACGTCGTCGAGGGACAGGTGGGCGGCGGCCTCCCACGGCTCGGCCTCGCTGACCCATTCCGCGGTCAGCTCGGCGACGAGCTCGTCGTGCGCCTGCTGGCCCCGCTCGGCCAGCACCGTCTCCAGCCGGCGGCGGTTGACCGTGCGCACGCCCGTCTCCGGGGCCATGAACCCCAGCTCCGCCGAGGGCCACGCGAACAGGAAGTCGGGTGCGGTCGGGCGCCCGCCCATCGCGAAGTGCCCGCCGCCGTAGGCCTTGCGCAGCACCACCCCGACCTTCGGCACCCTGGCCTCGGCGATGCGCGAGACCAGCGCCTCGTAGCCGCGCAGGATGCCGCCGCGCTCGGCCGCGGTGCCGATCATCAGTCCGGGCACGTCGTGCAGGAACACCAGCGGCAGGCCGAACGTGTCGCACAGGTCGACGAAGGCCCGCTGCTTGGCCAGCGCGGGCGGGTCGAGCGCACCGGCCCGCACGATCGGCTGGTTACCGACGAGCCCGACCGGGCGCCCCTCGATGCGGGCGAGCGCGCACAGCACCGAGCCGCCCCAGCCGTCGGCCCACGGCAGCACGGACGCCTGGTCGGCCAGGCAGGCGAACACGTCGCGCATGTCGTAGCCGCTGCGGGCGCCCAGCGGGACCAGGGTTTCCAGCTCGGCCGGATCGCGGGCGGGCGGCAGCGGTGGCGCCCACGGCGGTGACCCGGCCGAGCTGGACGGCAGGTAGGACAGGAAGGCCGCGATCGCGTCGAACGCGTCGGCCTCGCCGTCCACGACGAGGTGTGCGGTGCCGGCCTCGGTGGCCGCGGCCGGCCCGCCCAGCTCGGCGTCGCCGACCTTCTCCCCGATCGCCGGCTCGACGACCGAGGGCCCGGACAGCGCGATCGAGGCGCTGCGCACCATGACCACGAAGTGCGCGGTGGAGGCGTGCAGCGCGGAGTCGCCGTAGCTGGGACCGAGCACCGCGGCCGCGCGGGGGACGACCGGCTCGCCGGGGCGCGGCCCGAGGAACGTGGTGAAGTCCAGCGGCAGCCCGGAGAACCGCCAGCCCGACACGTCGGGCATGCGGCCGCCGTCGGCGTCGCAGAGCAGCACCAGCGGGAAGCCGTGGCGCTGGGCGTGCTCGATGAGCCTGCCCTGCTTGCGCATGCTGATGGGGGCCGTGGTGCCGGCCAGCACGCTGGCGTCGATGCCGATGACGCCGACGCGGCGCCCGTCCAGCAGGCCGAAGCCGGTGACGACGGCGTCGCCGGGCACGTGCTTGGCCGTGCGCCGCTCGGGCAGGGCCAGCGCCCCGATCTCGAACCAGGAGCCCTCGTCGAGCAGCAGGTCGATGCGCTCGCGGACCGGCAGCCGCCCCGACGCCCGGTGCCGGGCCAGGCCCTCCGGCCCGCCCATGGCCAGCGCCCGCTCGCGGCGCGCGCGCAGGGCCGCGATGCGCTCGCCCATCTGCTCGGCGACGGTCACCGGACCTCCTGGTTCGTGGGGTAGGACGGTCTCGGGAGCGACGCTAGACTATCAGACGACCGGTTGGTAGACAGTCCGCCGACGGCGCCACCGGAGGGAACGGAGCAGGTCGTGCGGGAGATCCGGACCGTCCTCGTGGCCAACCGCGGCGAGATCGCCGTGCGGATCGTGCGCGCCTGCCACGAGCTGGGCCTGCGCGCCGTCGCCGTGCACAGCGACGCCGACGCCGACGCGCTGCACGTCCGGCTGGCCGACGAGGCCCGCCGCATCGGCCCCGCGCCGGCCCGGGAGTCGTACCTGTCGGTCCGGGCGGTGCTCGCCGCGGCCGGGGGTGTCGACGCCGTGCACCCCGGCTACGGCCTGCTCTCCGAGGACGCCGGCTTCGCCCGCGCCGTGACCGGCGCCGGGCTGGTGTTCGTCGGCCCGCCGGCCGACGTCATCGCCCGCATGGGCGACAAGGTCGCCGCCCGCGAGGTCGCCCGCGCGTGCGGTGTGCCCGTGCTGCCCGGCAGCACCGACACGAGCGCCGACATCGGCTGGCCGGTGCTGGTCAAGGCGTCCTTCGGCGGCGGCGGGCGCGGGATGCGGGTGGTGCGCTCCCCCGACGGGCTGGCCGCGGCGCTGGAGTCGGCCGCCCGCGAGGCCGGCGCCGCGTTCGGCCGGCCCGAGGTGTACCTGGAGCGCTACCTGGAACGGCCCCGCCACGTCGAGGTCCAGGTGCTCGCCGACGCCCACGGCGGCCTCGTGCACCTCGGCAGCCGCGACTGCTCGGTGCAGCGCCGCCACCAGAAGCTGGTCGAGGAGGCCCCCGCCGCCGACGTGCCCGCCGGGCTGCACGAGGCCGCGCTGCGGCTGGCCGGCGAGGTCGGCTACGTCGGCGCCGGCACCGTCGAGTTCCTGGTCGACCCGGCCACCGGCGAGTTCTTCTTCCTGGAGATGAACACCCGCCTGCAGGTCGAGCACGGCGTCACCGAGCTGGTGACCGGCGTCGACCTGGTCGCCGCGCAGCTGGCCGTGGCCGCCGGGGAGAAGCTGTGGTTCACCCAGGACGACGTCCGCCTCGACGGGCACGCGATCCAGGCCCGCATCGCCGTCGAGGACCCCTGGGAGTCGTTCCGCCCGGCCCCCGGGACAGTCACCGGGCTGCGGCTGCCGCTCGGTCCGTGGGTGCGCTGCGACATGGGTGTCGAGGCCGGCGGCGCCGTCCCCGCCGAGTACGACTCGATGATCGGCAAGGTGCTGGCCAGGGGCCCCGACCGGGAGAGCGCCCGCCGCCGGCTGCGCGCCGCGCTCGACGAGCTCCGCGTGGACGGCGTCCCCACCACGGCGCCCTACCTGCGCACCGTGCTCGACCGCGACGGCTTCGTCGCCGGCACCCACGACACCGGCTCCGTCGAGCGCGACTGGCCCCCCGACCCGGCCCGGCGCCCCGCGCCCGCCGGCCGGCGCGTGCGCCGCGTCCGGATCGCCACCGACCGCGGTCCGGTGGAGATCGCGATCCCCGCGGCGGCCCCGCCCCCCGGGGCCCCGACGACCACCCGCCCCGCGCGGGCGGAGAGCGCCGCCGGGTCGTCGGAGGGGCCGGACGGGCCGCCCACCGCGCCGATGGACGCCACGGTCGTCGCGGTCCCGGTCGAGGCCGGGACGGAGGTCGGCGCCGGGGACGTGCTGGTGGTCCTGGAGGCGATGAAGATGGAGATCGAGGTCCGGGCGGCGCGGGCCGGCACCGTCACCGCGGTGCACGTGGCCCCCGGCACCCCGGTCGCCGCCGGCACGACGCTGGCCGCCGTCACGCCTGCCTGACGCGCCGCCGGGCGGTGTAGGGCAGCGAGAACAGGTACAGCCCGCTGGCCATCAGCAGCAGCACCGGGGGAACCGGCAGCAGGAACACCCAGGTCGGCGGCGCCGTCACCGTCACGGCGACGACCGTGTCGATCAACACCGCGACGGTGAAGATGATCGACAGGTAGCGGTGGGCCTGGCGGATCCACTTGTTGCGGCTCATCGGGTCTCCCTGGGCAGCGTCGGTCACCGGCACCCATCCGCCCGGAGGCGGGGGAACCGGTTGTCGGAGTTCGGTGTGCGGACAACGCTAGGGGCGGGCGCCGGCCCGCGGCTTCTCGATTCCTGACCACTCCGGACCGGCGCGGGAGGACGACCATGACCGAGCCCGACCCCTCCGACCTCGACCGACTCACGGCCGCCCTGCACGTCAGCAACGGCGACGCCACCGAGGTGCCGGGCACCGGCCTCGCCGAGCGGGTGATCTACTGGCGCGACGCGCTGCACGAGGGCCCGGTGCCCGCGGTCGGCGCCGACGAGCTGCGCCGCACCCGCGCAGCCTTCCTGTCCCGGCACGCCGGCACCGACCCCGCCGGCACCGAGCGCGAGCTCGCCGAGCGCGACCACACCCTCGACGCCGCCCGCGACGGCGAGTACGTGCTGTGGTTCGAGGCCGACCTGTACGACCAGCTGCAGATCGTGCAGGTCCTCGCCCGCCTCGCCGAGCTGCGCGTCCCGGCCGACCGCATCACCCTGATCTGCATCGGCGAGCACCCCGCCATCGCCCGCTTCGGCGGCCTGGGCGAGCTGACCGCGGCCCAGCTGCGCGCCCTCGCCGCGACCAACGCCCGCCGCACGCTCACCCCGGCCGCGCTCGACCTCGCCACCCGGGCCTGGGCCGCCTTCCGCGCGCCGACGCCGTCCGGCCTGGCCGCCATCGCCGCCACCCGCTCGACCGACCTCCGGTTCCTCGGCGAAGCCTTCGACCGCCTCGGCCACGAGTACCCCGCCCACCGCGACGGCCTGTCCCTGACCGAGCGGCGGGCACTGGCCGCGGTGGCCGGCGGGGCGCCCGACGCCGGCACGGCGTTCGTCCGCGCCGCCGCCCGCGAGACCCGCCCCTTCCTCGGCGACCTCTGGTTCTTCGCCATCGTCGACCGACTGGCCACCGCCCCCCACCCCCTCCTCGACCTCTCGGACCGCCCTGTCGATCAGGGGACCGCGGTGCGGCTGACTCGCGTCGGGGAGCGGGTGCTTGGTGGGGAGGCCGATCACGTCGTGCTGAACGGGGTGGATCGGTGGGTCGGTGGGGTGCGGCTGCTGGGGAACGATCCGGGGTGGCGGTGGGACGACGGGGTCGAGGCTGTCGTGGGACCTTCGGCGGGTTCTTGAGGGGCCTCCGGCGGCGCCTTCGAGCTTGAGGGGCCTCCGGCGGCGCCTTCGAGCTTGAGGGGCCTCCGGCGGCGCCTTCGGCGAGATGCCTCCGGCGGCGCCTTCGCGGCGGGCGACCTCAGATCAAGCAGGGGTCGCCCCCTGCCGCCACGTCGGCCCCAGAGGGCAGCACATCCGCCGCGGCCCCCGCACGCTTGGCATGCACGAGCGGCGGTTGGCCTGTCAGGGTGCGGGGGCCACGTCGGATGTGCTGGCGCTACGCGCGCCGACGTGACGGCAGGGGCTCGGGGGAGGTCCCGGGCTCGCGTTCGGTCCCGGACCCGGCGCCGCTGGCCGGGGCGGTGCCTCGTCTTCGCAGGGTGAAGTGGCCCTCTCGGCCGAGTCGATCATGTGATTCGACCGTGTCGCAGCCGCGGGTGAGTCGTCGCAGCCCGCCGGCGGGCTGCGAGCACCCAGCCAGCGCTGCGACACCCACCCGGCGCTGCGAGGACACCCCTCACCCGCCCCTGCCCGCCGCGCGACGGACGAGGTGGCGGGGATGTCCGGTTCGCGGAGGCTGCCGGGGGCTCTCCTGAGCCCTCTCGACCAAGTCGATCATGTGATTCGGGCGTCTCGCAGCCGCGGGTGAGTCGTCGCAGCCCGCCGGCGGGCTGCGAGCACCGAGTCAGTGCTGCGACACCCACCCGGCGCTGCGAGGACGCCCCCGCCCGCCCCTCGCCGGGCCGCGCGGCGGCCACTTCACCCCCGAAGCCCCTGCTTGATCAGAGGTCGCCCTCCGCGTAGGAGCCACCGGAGCCCCCTCATAAGCCGGCCGCCGGAGGCCCCTCAAAGCGCGGGTCACTCCGTGGACGCGATCCCCCGGATCGCCATCTCCGCCAACTCCGCCGCGATCTGCTCCGCCGTGAACTCCCCACCCGGGCGGAACCACCGGTAGACCCAGTTCGTCGACCCCAGCACCGACAGCGCCGCCAGCCGCGGGTCGAGGTCGGCGCGGACGAGGCCTTCCTTCTGGGCCAGTTCGATCAGGTCGCGGAAGACGCCCTGGTAGGCGTGTTCGTTGCCGAGGACCTCGGTCCGCCGCTCCGGCGGCAGGGCCGAGAGCTCGTGGAGGAAGACGGTGGTCTGGACCAGGTTCTGGCAGGTGTGCTCGACGTGGCCGACGATGACGTTGCGCAGGCGCTGCAGCGGGTCGCCGGGGGTGCCGGCGCGGGCGCGGACGACGGCGAGGCCCTCCTTGTGCACGGCGCTGATGACGTCGAAGAGCAGGTCTTCCTTGGACTGGATGTAGTAGTAGAGGCTGCCTTTGAGCATGCCGAGGCGGTCGGCGATGTCCTGCAGGGAGGCGGCGTCGTAGCCCTTCTCGTAGAAGACGCGGGTGGCCACCTCGATCAGCTCGGCCCAGCGCTCCTCGCGGGGTTTGCGCTCTCCACCGGAGCGGCGGGCGCTGCGCCCCGCTGGCTGTCGCATCGCACTATCCTACCGTTTGGTAGGCAGCTCACCTGATCGTCGCCCCGGCGTCGACCGGGAGGGCCACGCCGGTCACGTACCGGGCCTCGTCGCTGGACAGGAACAGCACCGCGTTGGCGATGTCGACCGGGTCGACCCAGGGCACGGGCAGCGCGTTCAGCGACAGGAAGCCGGGCATCGCCTTCTCCCGCGTCGGTTCGGGGTCGTCGGGGGCGAACATCCCCCACGTCCCGGGGTTCTGGATCATGTGGGTGTCGACGTTGGTGGGGTGCACGGTGTTGACGCGGATGCTGTGCGGGGCCAGCTCGTTGGCCATCGTGCGCATCAGCCCGACGATCGCGTGCTTGGCCGCCACGTAGTGCGCGACCTGCATGATCCCCTTGAGCCCGCCGATCGAGCTGGTGAACACCATGCTGCCGGCGCCGCGGGCGATCAGGTGCGGCACCGCGGCCTTGGCGGTGTGCCAGACCCCGGTCAGGTTGACGTCGAGCATCTCCTGCCACTGCCGCTCGGTCAGCTCCCAGGACATCCCGTAGCTGGCGATGCCGGCGTTCGCGACGACGGTGTCGAGCCCGCCCAGCTGGTCGACGCCCGCCGACAGGGCCGCGGCGAGGCCGTCGGCGTCGCGGACGTCGGCGACCGAGGCGACGATCCGCCGGTCCAGGCCCTCCACCGCGGCCACCGTCTCGTCGAGGTCGGCGGGGGTGGCGAGCGGGTACTTGTCGACGGTGTCGATCGGCGCGCAGGCGTCGACGGCGATGATGTCGGCGCCCTCCTGGGCCAGCCGCAGCGCGTGCGCGCGGCCCTGGCCGCGGGCCGCGCCGGTCACGAACGCGACCTTGCCCGCCATCCGCCCGGCCACGGCTCCCCCTACTTGATCGTGAAGCCGGCGTCGACCGGCAGCATGACGCCGGTGACGTAGCGGGCCTCGTCGCTGGCCAGCCACAGCACGGCGTTGGAGATGTCCACCGGGTCGACCCACGGCACCGGCAGCGCGTTGGTCGCGGCGAACGCCTCGGCGGCCTTCTCCCGGGTGGGGCTGTCGTCGTCGGGCAGGAACAGGCCCCAGGTCTTCGGGTTCTGGATCATCGTGGTGTCGACGCCGGTGGGGTGCACCGTGTTGACGCGGATGCTCTGCGGGGCGAACTCGTTGGCCAGCGTGCGCATGATCCCGACGACGCCGTGCTTGGTCGCCGTGTAGTGCACGGTGTTGGGGATGCCCTTGATCCCGGCGGTGGAGCTGGTGATGACGATGGACCCGCCGCCGTTCGCGATCAGGTGCGGGAGCGCGGCCTTGCAGGTGTTCCACACGCCGGTCAGGTTGACCGCGATCATGTCGTTCCAGGCCTGGTCGGTGATCTCCAGTGCCGGGGCGATCTCGAAGACGCCGGCGTTGGCGCAGACGATGTCCAGCCGGCCCAGCTGGGCGACGCCGTCGGCGACGGCCGCGGCGAGCGCGGCCGGGTCGCGCACGTCGGCCTTGGTGGCGATCACCCGCCGGTCGAGGTCCTCGATCAGCCGGACCGTCTCGGCCAGGTCCTCCTCGGTGGCCGGCGGGTACATCTCGATCGTCGGGACCCGGTCGCACAGGTCGACGGCGATGATGTCGGCGCCCTCCTGGGCCAGCCGCAGTGCGTGGCTGCGGCCCTGACTGCGGGCGGCCCCGGTCACGAAGGCGACCTTGCCCTCGACGCGTCCCGTCATACGGATCGCTCCTGTTCCGCCCAGTAGGGGTCGCGCAGCGCGCGCTTGAGGATCTTCCCGGTGGGCGCCTTGGGAAGCTCCGCGACGAACTCGACCGAGCGCGGCTTCTGGTAGGACGCCAGGTGCGCCCGCGCGGTGTCGATGATCTCCCGCTCGGTGGCCGCGGTGCCCGGCTTGAGCACGACGAACGCCTTGACGCTCTCGCCCCACTCCTCGTCGGGCACGCCGATCACCGCGCACTCCAGCACCGACGGGTGCTGGTTGACGGCCTCCTCGACCTGGACCGAGTAGATGTTCTCGCCGCCGGAGATGATCATGTCCTTGGCCCGGTCGACGATGAAGACGTAGGAGTCGGCGTCCCAGGTGGCGATGTCACCGGTCCACATCCAGCCGTCGCGGACCGTGGCGGCGGTCAGGTCGGGGCGCTTCCAGTAGCCGAGCATGTTCGCCTCGGACCGCACGACGATCTGCCCGGCCGTCTTCCCGTCCTTGGGCACCGGGACGCCGTCGGGGTCGACGACCCGCACGGTCGTCACGAAGCCCTCGCGCCCGCACGAGCGCAGCCGCTCGGGGTGCACGCCGCGCACGGCGTCGGCGTGGTCCTCCTGGGCGAGGAAGCACATGGTGGTGCCCTCGGTCTGCCCGTAACCCTGGATCAGCGTGCACGGGAACGACTCGAGCGCGGCCTTGACCACCGAGGACGGCATCGGCCCGCCGCCGTACTGGATGTTGCGCAGCGACGACAGGTCGAAGCCGGCGAAGCCGGGCACGGCCATCATCCAGTTGAGCATCGTGGTGATGCCCAGGAACGCCGAGACGCGCTCCGCTTCGATGATCTCCAACGCCGCCCGGGCCTCGAAGTTCATCAGCACCAGCGGGCAGCCGTGTCGCATGTAGTTCATCGAGAGCACGACCGGGATGTGGTACATCTGCCCGGTCAGCATGTAGACGTCGGTCGCCACGATCCGCTCGGCGACGGTCTGGTTGAGCATCCCGAACGACACGCTGGTGTGGCTGTGCAGCGCGCCCTTCGACTCCCCGGTGGTGCCGCCGGTGTAGAGGATGAAGAACGGGTCGGCGTCGCCGACGTGCGCCGACGCCGCCGGTTCGGTGTCCGGGCTGCGTTCGAGGAGGTCCTCGTAGCTGCCGTCGCCGCCGGCGCCGTACTGCAACCAGTGCGGCACGTCGACGGCGGCCTGCAGCTGCTTGGTCGTGTCCAGCCACTCGTCGGAGCTGATGACGACCTTCGGGCCACCGTCGGCGACGATCCGGCCGAGCTCGCCCGCGCCCAGGCGCCAGTTCAGCGGTTGCGCGACGAGCCCGGCGCGGCCGGCGGCGTAGTACAGCTCCTGGTACTCGATGGAGTTCTTGGCCAGGATCGCGACCCGGTCGCCGCGGTCGAGGCCGAGCCCGGTCAGCCCGTTGGCCAGCCGGCGCACCCGCCCGTCGAGGGTGCGCCAGTCGATCCGCCGCCCGTTCGCGGTGTCGACGATGGCGTCGCGCCCGGGGGTGAGCGCCGCCCACTTCTCCGGGATCCGGCCGATGTTGACCATCGTCGGCTCAGTAGGGCAGGTCGAGGTAGATGTGCCGGGTCGCGATCAACCACTCGCCGCCGGTCTTCACCAGGTCGTCGCGGTACCAGCCGGTCGACAGGACCTTCGCCGCGCCGCCCTCGATCGAGATCAGCGTCAGGTTGCTGGTGGTGGAGGCGGTGTCCGGGGTCTGCTTGACCAGCACCAGGTTGGAGATGTTGTGCCGGCGCTGGTCGGTCTGGCCGGCCAGCGAGTCGGCGTGCAGCTTGCGGATCGCCTCCCGGCCCTCGAACGGGCCGATCGTGTCGCCGTCGCGGCCGATCTGCAGGGTCATCGTCGCCGTCTCGGTGAACTGCGCGGCGATGAGGTCGACGTCGTCCTCGTCGTAGCCCCAGGCCGCCCGGCCCAGGACGTTCTCGATCTCGGCTCGTGCGGTCATGGCGGCTCCGTGGCATCGACATCATCGTCTAACGGCCGTTTGGTAGCGGTGAGGCTAGCACCAGCCCCCGACCCCGACAAGCACTCCGACCTGCGGCCGGCCGCGGGCAGCCGCGCGAGCGCAGGTAGGTCAGCACGGCCAGCACCCGGCGGTTGGACTGCTCGTCCGGCGAACCACCGACAGGAGGTGTCACCGTCACAGGCCGGCGGCGCGGGCGGTTCGGCGGATCGTCGCCAGGGGGCCGTCCAGGTCGCCGGCGGTGGCGCCGGGGGTGAGGGCGACGGCGAGGTCGATGCCTTCGGCGGCGAAGGCGGCGGCGCGCTCGGCGACCGCGCCACCGTCGCCCACAGCGCACATGTGGTGCACGGCCCCGTCGGGGACGAGGGCGAGAGCGCCGCGGCGGTCGCCTGCGGTCCACAGGTCCGTGGCCCGCGCCAGCGAGGGGAACGAGCCGGCGAACGACGGGGCGTGGGTGGGGACCATGGCGTACTGCAGCACCAGCCGCCGCATCCGCGCCATGGCCTCGTCGACGCGGTCGGCGGCGTACGCCCAGAACGACACCATCGCCCACACCGATCCCGGCGCCCGCCCGGCCTCGCGCTCGCCGTCCCGGACGAGCGCGAGCCGCGGGGCCACCTCCGACGGCGGGCACCAGGTGAGGAACACCCCGTCGGCGACCCGCCCGGCCAGTCGCAGCATCCGCGGGTTCATCGCGCCCAGCACGATCGGTGGCGGGTGCGCCACGGGCAGGGTGGGGCGGAAGCCGCGCACCTTCTCCCCCGCCCAGGCCGCACGGAGCGCCGCGATGTAGGCCTCGGCCTTCTCGACCGGGCGCTCGTAGGCCAGTCCGTGCCACTCGCGCACGATCAGCGGGCTGCTCACGCCGAGCCCGGCCAGCACCCGGCCCGGCGCGGCCGAGGCCAGGGTCGCGTAGGCCATGGCGGCCAGGGGCGCGGTGCGCGGGTAGATGGAGGCGATTCCGGTGCCGACCCGGATGCGGTCGGTCGCGCCGAGCATGAGCCCGAGCATCGAGAACGCCTCCGGGCCCGCGACCTCCCCCACCCAGGCCGAGTCGTAGCCGCACTCTTCGGCGGCCCGGACCAGCTCCAGGTACTGCGGTGCGGTCAGCCCGTCGTCGACGGGCATCGTCACGCCCAGCTTCACGGGGCGCGCACCTGGCGGGCGACGGCGCGGGTGTCGTACCAGGTGCCGATGCGGGTGATCCCGGCGCCGGCGGCGTCGAAGACGTCCAGCGCGTCGAACACGACCAGGCGCCCGTCGCGCAGCCGACCGCTGAACGCGATCTCGCAGACGACCACGTCGGGGGCGAGGATCCAGCGGGTCACCTCGTCGTGGTGGGCCGCGTACCCGGCCAGCACGGCCGGGAAGTGCGCCAATGCCGCCTCCCGCCCGACCACCGGCGGCCCGCCCGCCGTGTGGATCTCGACGTCCGGCGCGAAGACGGCGGCCAGGTCGGCGAAGCGGTCGGAGTTGATCGCCGCGAAGTAGGCCTCGACCAGGTCCTTCACGACACGAGCGCCTTCAGCTCCTGCATCGCCCCGAACGACCACTTGGCCAGCGACGGGTCACCGAACGCGGTGATGTTCCACAGGACGAGGTGGCGCAGCCCGTTCGCCCGGTACTCGGCCAGTTCCTCGGCGACCTGCGCGGGCGTCCCGGCGAACGCGTAGTGCCGCACGACCTTCGGCGGGATCGCGTCGATGATCCGTAGCGACTCCGCGCGCGGCACGGTGCTCGGGATGAAGTCGTGGAAGCCGGACCCGGCGTCCAGCGGCGGCGGCACCCCGAGGTCGCGGAACACCTGCGACGGCAGCAGCACGCACAGCGCCCGCACCAGCGGCGCCTCGGTCAGCCTGCGGACGGTCTCGGCGTCCGGTCCCATCAGGACGTAGCCGAGCATCCCCGGCGTGATCGCGGCCGGGTCGCGCCCCGCGTCCTGGGCGGACTGCTGGATCGCGGTCAGCGCCTTGCCGTAGTCGGGCGCGGACATCTTGGTGGGCAGCCAGCCGTCGGCCTTGGCGCCGGTCAGCGCGAGCATGCGGGGGCCGTGCGCGGCCGTCCAGATCTCCGGCGGGCGCTGCCCGTAGGGCCGCAGCCCGAGAACCGCGTGGTCCAGGCGGTGGAACCGGCCCTCGAACGACACGGGCCCGTCGGCCTCCCACAGCAGCCGCATGACGTCGATGCCCTCGGCCAGCCGGGCCACCGGCCTGTCGAACGGCATCCCGTAGGGCGTGACGTTGAGCTTCTCCCCGCTGCCCAGCCCGATGATCGCCCGGCCCTTCGTGACGTGGTCCAGGGTGAGCGCGGACGCGGCGGCCATCGCCGGGTGGCGCCGGATGAGGTCGGTGACGACCACGCCGACCTTGATCCGGGTGGTCTGGGCGCCGACGACCCCCATCATCACCAGCGGGTCGAAGTAGGTGTGGGGGTTGGGCTGCACGGCCGCGAGCGGCGTGAGGTCGGGCGTCCACATCGTGTCGGGGTGCCAGCCCATGAGGTGGTCGGGCCACCAGACGGCGTCGAACCCGTCGGCCTCGGCGCGCTGCGCGAACCGCACGGCCGCGTCAGCGGGCGGCATGATCTGCCCGGGGACGCCCAGCTCCAGCCGGTCGGCCATCAGTAGCGCCAGCCGTCGCCGAACGTCGGGATGCGCCGGCCGAGGTAGTCCTCCACGCAGGTCAGCGCGGCGCGGGCGGCGCGGTCGGTGCCGATGCCGCGGGAACGGAACGTCTCGCTGGCGAACCACAGCCCCTCGACGTTCGGCGCGCGCCAGTGCGGCCGGTACCGCCCGACCAGCCCGGGCATCTGGATCACCCCGAAGGACGGCTCGAACACCAGGTGCCGGCGGCGCCACAGCGGCTTCGCCATCGCCGGCCACATGGTCTCGATGTCGCGCTCGAAGGCCAGCATCGTCTCGCGGCACCACTGCCGGTCGCGGCCCTTGGCGCCGGGGATGATCGCGCCCATGACGTGCAGGTGGGTGCCCGGGGGCGAGCACGTCGGGTCCATCGCGGACTGGTCGAACATGAAGCCCGAGCAGTCGGTCGACGGTGTCGACGTCCAGGTCGACAGCTCGCGCGGATCGAACCTGGTCACCGGTTCGGCGGTGGCCAGGTGCAGCCCCAGCCAGGCGATCCGGAACTTGTCCTGGGCCAGGAACTCGATCTGCGAGGCGTACCACTCGGGCAGCTGCTGGCGGGGCACGACGTTGAGCACCGTCCACACCGGCAGCGTCGAGATCACCGCGGGCGCTTCGAGGACCTCCTCCTCGAAGAACTCGTTGGGCAGCACGCGCGGCTCGCGCCCGATCGCGACGCCCTTGACCTCGCCGCCGGAGATGACGACGCGCTCGACGTTGGTGCCCAGCCGCAGCTCGCCGCCGTTCGCGGTGATCGAGTCGGCCAGGTCGCGCCACATGCCGTCCCAGCCCTGCCCCGGCCAGCACGAGTAGGCGGCGGTGTTGCGCTCCTCGAAGTGCATCTTGCGGACGTAGAGGTTGTCGCTGGCCGAGTGGTCGTACCAGTTGTCGGTCATGCACTCCAGGACCGAGATGAACTCGAAGAGGTCGACCACGCCCTGGTCGTCGGTGTGCTGGTGGATCCACTCGCGCAGCGACCGGTCGTCCCACTCGTCGAGGCGCTCGTAGGGGGTCTGGACGAGCGCCTTGATGACCTTCTTGAGCTCGGTGCGGTCGGTGTAGCGGTCGCGGATGGATGTCCAGCCGGCGGCGTTGTCCCAGATGGGCATGTCGTTGGAGACCTCGCCGTGCACCAGCTCCTTGCCGGCGTGCTCGAAGACCTTGGTCAGGCCCGAGCCGGGGTCCTCGATGAGGTGGCCGCCGAGGTTGACGGTGAAGCCCTCGTCGCGCACGGCCATGGCCCGCCCGCCCAGGTGCGGGCTGCGGTCGAGCACCACGACCCGCTTGCCTTCGGCCGCCAGCAGGGCGCCCGCGGACAGCCCGGCGGCGCCCGCCCCGATCACCACGACGTCGTAGCGCACGGCTGCCTCCCTACCAAACGACCGTTTTACGGTCTCACGGGCCGGTCCGGGGACGCAATACGGGCCGTCCCGTCCAGCGCCCGCACGACCTCCGCCGGACGCTCGACATCGAGCCACACGGCGCACTCGACGCCGTCGGCCCGCACCTCGGTCACCTGGCCGCCCGCGACCACCCGCTCGCCCGCGTACACGGCGCCGACGAACCGCGCCCGCGTGCCCAGCACCCGGTCGGCGCCGCCGGCGAACGCGACCAGCATCGTCTGCACGTACCCCAGCGTGATCGGGCCCTGCACGACCAGCCGACGGCCGAAGCCGAGCGCGGCCGAGGCGGCCGGATCGAGGTGGATCGGGTTCGGGTCGCGCAGCAGGGCGGCCATCGTCCGCAGCGCCGCCGGCTCGACGGTCACGGTCAGCGGCGGCAGCGCGTCGCCCGCCCGCATCAGCCGGGCCGCCGGAAGACGTAGCCGGGGCGCACCTCGGCGTGCACGGCGCCGTCCGGGCCGCACAGCTCGATCAGCACCGTGACCAGGTCGAACGGTCCCGAGCGGCCGGACCGGCGGCGCGCGTCCTCGACGACGGCCCGCACGTGGTACTCGACGCCCGCCCGGAGCGGTCGGGCGAACTCCACCGCCCACTCGCCGAGCACCGGCCCTTCCGCCGACGACGACCCGAACAGCGCGAACAGCTCCTCCAGCTCGACCCCGAGGCCGTCCTGGGCGACCAGGAGCGCGACCGTGGGGTGCAACACGCCGCACTCGCTCGGCGGCGCGCCCACCAGGCCGCGGACGAGCCGGTCGACGTCGGGCTCGACGCGCATCCGGCCGCCGGGGAAGCGGTGGCCGACCCGCGCCCGCAGCTCGTCCTCGCGCACCTGTCCACCGTCGGGCAGCGCTGTTAGGTTGTCAAACGATTGGTAGGTGAGCGTCGATGTCGAGGACGACGGCCGGGCCCACCCTCATCGACCTGCTGGAGCAGCGCGCCCGCGACGCCCCGGCGGCCGGCGTCGCCTTCCCGGACGGCGCAGCGACGTGGCCGCGGCTGGAGGCCACCGCCCGCCGCCTCTCGGCGGTGCTGTGGGCGGCGGGAATCCGCCCGGGCGACGCCGTCGGCGTCCTGCTGGCCGGTGGGCTGGACAGCATCACCTGGTGGTTGGGCGCGGCCCGGATCGGCGCGGTGACGGTGCCGCTCAACGCCCGGCTGCGCGCCGGGGAGCTGGCCCACCAGCTGCTCGACGCCGACGTGCGCCTGCTGCTGACCACCGGCGACTTCGCCGACCGCCTCCCCGACCTCGGCACGGCCGTCCCCGGCCGGCTCGTCCTGCCCGGCTTCCCCGCCCTGCGCGCGGTCGTCGCGCTGGACGACCCGGCCCCACCGGGTCACCTCCCCCGCGCCGCGCTGGAGGCCGCGGTCGACCAGGACGGCGCCGATCGCGCCCGCGCGGCGCTGACCGGCACCGACCCGATCCTGACCCTGTACACCTCGGGCACCACCAGCCGCCCGCGCGGCTGCGTCCACGACCACGCCTCGCTGGTCGCCGAGGGCGAGGCGGTCGCCGGGCGGCTCGGCCTGCGCCCCGACGACCGGTTCTGGACGCCGCTGCCGATGTTCCACTGCGGCGGCTTCGACGTGGTCGTGGCCGCGCTGGCGGGCCGGTGCGCGATGGTGCACTCGGGCCCGTTCGAGCCGGGCGCCGCGCTGCGCCAGCTGGAGCACGAGCGGTGCACCGTCGCCTTCCCGGCGTTCGAGACGATCTGGCTCCCCGTCCTGGAACACCCCGACTTCGCCGCGACCGACCTGTCGGCGCTGCGGCTGGTCGCCAACGTCGGCGCCCCGGAGCGGATGCGCGCCATGCAGGCGGCCCTGCCGCACGCCGTGCAGGTGTCCTGCACGGGCATGACGGAGTCGTTCGGGTTCTGCTGCGTCGGCTCCCCCGACGACCCGCCCGAGGTCCGCGCCACGACGTGCGGCGTGCCGCTGCCGCACATGCAGGTCAGGGTGGTCGACCCGGCGACCGGCGAGCCGGTGCCCCCGGGGACGCCCGGCGAGCTGCGCTTCCGCGGCGCCTCCCGGATGCGCCACTACCACCGCGACCCCGAGCTCACCGCCGCCCGCATCGACGCCGGGGGCTGGTTCGCCTCCGGCGACCTGGTCGTCGCCGACGGCGCCGGCCGGATCGCGTTCCGCTCGCGGATCAAGGACATGCTCAAGGTCGGCGGCGAGAACGTGGCGGCCGCCGAGGTGGAGGGCTTCCTGTCCGAGCACCCCGCGGTCGGGATCGTGCAGGTCGTCGGCGTCCCCGACGCGCGCTACGGGGAGGTCCCGGCCGCCTTCGTGCAGCTGCGCCCCGGCGCCGCCGCGACCGAGGGCGAGCTGATCGCCTGGTGCCTCGGGCGGATCGCCACCTTCAAGGTGCCCCGCTACGTGCGGTTCGTCGACGACTGGCCCATGTCGGGCACGAAGGTGCAGAAGTTCCGGCTGCGCGAGCGGATCACCGCGGAGCTGGCCGCGGCCGGGGTCACCGAGGCGCCCCGGCCGGCCGCGCCGGGCCGGCCGCGCGCGACGATGACCACGTGACGCACCGGTTCGACACCGCGACCGCACTGCACGAGGCCGGCGAGCTCAGCTGGACCGCCGAGGTCGACGACGGCTGGGTGTCGCTCAGCGGCGTGCCCAACGGCGGCCACCTGATGGGCCTGGCGCTGCTGGCCGCGTGCCGCGCGGTGCCCGGCGTCGAGCCGCTCACCGCCACCGCCCACTTCCTGCGCCCTGGCCTGATCGGGCCGGCGCGCCTGGACGTCGAGGTCGTCAAGCGCGGCCGGACCTGCAGCACGGCCGTCGTGCGGCTGGAGCAGGGCGGCAAGGAGCGGGTGCGGACGCTGGTCACGCTCGGCGGCCCGGACGGCGGCCCGGCCGACTTCGCCCCGCCCGCTCCCCCGTTCCCCGGCCCCGACGAGTGCCCACCGGCCGACCCGGAGGTGATCGGCTCGGCCAGCGTCCGGCAGCGCTTCGACTACCGGCTGGTCGCGGTCGACGGCGCCCGGGTGCACGGCTGGATCCGGTTCGCCGACGGCCGCGAACCCGACCTCGCCGCCGTGCCGCTGGTGGTCGACAGCTTCCCGCCCGCGGTCCTCGGGGAGCGCCCCGGCGTCACGATGTCGACGTTGGAGCTGACCGTGCACTTCCGGCAGCCGCCGGCGCCGGGGTGGTTGCTGGCCCGGATCGGCAGCCGCGCGCTGCTGCACGGCACGGTCGAGGAGGACGCCGAGCTGTGGGACTCCGCCGGCCGGCTGGTGGCGATGAGCCGGCAGATCGCGCAGATCGCGTGAGGCCGGTCAGAAGTCGCGCAGCTCGATCGTGACGCGGGCGACGTCGCCCGGGGTGAGCCCTTCCGCCGTGCGCACCGCCTTCTTCACCGGCAGCGCGTAGCACCCCCGGCCCGCGTCCGGGAAGATCGACGTCTGCCAACCGGACGCGCCGATGGTGACGGTGACGCGCACCGAGCCGAAGCCGTTGGCCATCCCCTCGGTGCGGTGCCGGATCTCCTCGGAGTCGTCGACGGGGAGGCTGACGAACGTCCAGCTGTCGTGCTTGCGGGCGTCCCACAGCCACAGCTCGGCGTCGAAGGCGTAGGCCACGGCGGCCAGCATGCCGGGCACCCCCGACAAGTCCGTCAGCGCTCGGCGCTGTCGTAGGCCTCGCGGGCGGCGTGCACCTCGGCGATGTGCGACTCGGCCCACTCCTTCACCGCGAGCTGCACCGGCAGCAGGCTCTTGCCGAGCACGGTGAGCGCGTAGTCGACCCGGGGCGGCACCGTGCCGGCGACCGTGCGCGAGACCAGCCCCTCGCGCTCCAGCTTGCGCAGGGTCTGGGTGAGCATCTTCTGGGTCGCCCCGGCCACGGTGCGGCGCAGCTCGGAGTGCCGCAGCGGGCCGTCGGCCAGCGCGCTCAGCACGAGCGTCACCCACCGGTCGCTCAGCGTCGCCAGCACCTCGTGGCCGGGGCATTCGCGCAGGTTCGCGTTGTACTCGCGGGTGGCCAGCTCGCGGCGCCGGGCCGCGGTCTGCGTCGTCATGGGCACTCCTGGGGACCCGGGGCACCTCGAAGTGCCCTCTGCTGCGCGGGCGCCGTCGTCCATAGCGTCCTGTTCCGTGAACGCCACCATCATCGCCCGCAGTCCCGGCGGGCCCGACGTCCTGGAACTGGTCGACCGCCCGCTGCCCGAGCCCGGGCCGGGCCAGCTGCGCGTCCGCGTGCAGGCCTCGACCGTCAACCCCATCGACCTCTCGCACCGCGCGGGCCGGCTCGCGTCCGCCGGCCTCACCGCCCCGTCGGACACCATCGAGCTGGGCTGGGACGTGGCCGGGCGGGTCGACGCCGTCGGCGCGGGCGTGCGCTCGTTCGCGGTCGGCGACGCCGTCATCGGCCTGCGCGACCTGCTGTTCGCCCCCGGCGCGCACGCCGAGCACGTCGTCCTCGACGAGACCGCGCTCGCCCCGGCCCCGCCCGGCCTGCCGCCCGAGCTGGCCGCCGCCCTGCCGCTCAACGGGCTCACCGCCGCCCGCTCGCTCGACCTGGCCGCCGTCCCGGCCGGGGGCACGCTGCTGGTGACCGGGGCCGGGGGCGGCGTCGGCGGCTTCGCCCTCGAACTGGCCGCGCTGCGCGGCCTGCGCACGGTGGCGCTGGCCCGACCCGGGCAGGAGGACCTGGTCGGCGGCGCCGAGCACGTCGTCACCTCGGCCGAGGGCCTGGGGGCCGCCGTGCGCCGGCTCGTTCCCGGTGGTGTCGACGCGGTCGTCGACGCGGCGGTGCTGGGCATCGTCGCGCACGACGCGCTGCGCGGCGGCGGCACCTTCGTCGCGCTGGTCGCGCCCTTCGCTCCCCCGCCGATCCGCGGCACCCGGGTCGTCGTGCAGGAGGTGCTGGCCGACGGCGCCCGGCTGCGGGAGCTGTCCGCGCTGGCCGCCGCCGGGCGGCTCACGCCACGGGTCGCCGAGCAGCTGCCGCTGGCCGAGGCGGCGCGGGCGCACGCCCTGCTGGAGGCCGGCGGCCTGCGCGGGCGTGTCGTGCTGCGCCCCTGAGCCCGGCCGGCCCACTTCGCAGAGTCGCCGTAGTCTTCGCAGGCTCTCCGGCACCTGTGAGGACCACACCGCCCCTGCGAAGACGACTTCGTCACCCGCCGGCGGCAGCTCCCGTGCGGTCGTCCGCGGGTCGGGACGCGCCCAGCCGCCGCTGCAGCGCCCCGGCGATCCGGCGCGCCTGCGCCACCGCGTGCTCGGCGCGCTCGCCGCGGTGGCGCTCCTCGACCGTGGCCGTCCACAGCGCGAGCCAGCGCTCGAACATCGCCGGGGTGAGCGCCACCTCGGCATCCAGCTGCAGGTGCGGGCGCAGCGCGTTGCCGCGGTAGGCGCCGGTGCGCAGCAGCACGGTCTCCCAGAAGTCGCACATGGTGGGCAGGTGCGCGGCGAGGTCCATGCGGGCGATGTCGACGAACACCGGCCCGAGCAGGTCGTCGGCGAACGCCCGGCGGTAGAAGGCGACGACGACGGCCTCGATGTCGTCGCGGTCGGCGATGTCGTGCGGGGCGATGCTCATGCCAGTGCCCCGGCCAGCGCGAACGCCCCCAGCACGGGCAGCGCGACCACCTTGACGACCTCCAGTCCGATGTAGACCAGGTGCCAGCGCGACCCGGCCTCGCCCGTGCCGTCGACGACCTCGACCGCGCGTCGGTCGAGGCGGCGCCGGACCACCAGCGCCTGCCACAGCAGCAGCGCCCAGAGCCCGCCCAGCGCGAGCGGGACCACGTCGGTGGTCGGCGCGACCAGCACCGCGACGGTCAGGGCGAGCGCGAGCAGCACCTCCAGCGCGTTGAGGGCGCGGAACACCAGGCGCCCGATGCCGACGCCCAGCGCCACGGTGATCCCCGGCGCGCGGAACTTCAGCGGTGTCTCCAGGAACGAGATGCCCAGCACCGCTCCGCACCACAGGAACGGCGCCGCCACCTGCACCAGCACCGGCCAACTCATGTCTCATCTCCTGCCTGGTCCGGGATGGGGACGATCCGCGCCACGCAGACCCCGGGTTCGACGAACGGGCGCAGCTCGGGGGCGGTGGCGGCGATGCCGAGGCGGTCGAGCGCGCCGCGCAGCAGGCCGAGGTGCAGGGTGCAGACGACCTCGGGGTGGGCCGCGGCGACCGCGTGGAACGGGCACGCGTGCAGCCGGATCTCGGTCGGTCCGGCGTCCGGTCCGCGGGGGGCGTCCGGGTCGAAGCCGAGCTCGGCGAACAGCCCCACCAGCGGGGCGAGCCCGGCGGCGTCGGCGTCCGGTTCCCGCGGACGCACCAGTCGCGCGGCCGTGGCCCGACCGGCGCGCTCGGCGGCGGCAACCGGGTCCGGATCGGCCCGGTCCCAGCCGGCGGCCAGCGCGGCGGCCAGCAGTTCGTAGCCGGTCCCCAGCGCCGCCGGGGCGGTGGCGGGGCGGTAGCGCATCCGGGGGCGGCCGCGCGCGCCCGACGCCTCGGACCGTCCCTCGACCAGGCCCGCCTCGGTCAGCGCGGCGAGGTGGAACCGCACGGTGTTGGGGTGCGCCCCGGTGGCGGCGGCCAGCTCGCGCAGGTCGAGCGGGCGGTCGCTGTCGCGCAGGGCCCGCAGCAGCGCGCGGCGCGCCGGCGCGGCGAGCGCCGCGTGCGCGGTGCCCGGGCTGTCGTCCACGCCCACAGCCTAATTAAAACGATGATCCTCGTGCAAATCAGGTCGAGGGCGGAAGCCGGCGTAGGCGTCCGCTACCGGCTGGTGGGGTGTCGGTGGGGGAGGGTCCGCACCCACCGCACCGCGAGCCGCAGTTCGTAGACCGCTGCCGTCCACCGCGTGTTGCGTGTCATGTGGCGAGCGTGGTCCTGCCAGGGCGCGGTGTGATGGGCGACACGCGGGCAGGTCGCCCCATCCGGGGCGGCTGGTGTCGCCCTGGATGGGGCGCGGCGACGTCGACACCTGGACGGAACTGGTCGTCGACGTGAACTCCGATGGCCGGGTCTTCGAGCTCCGCGTCACTCAGGCGCTCACCCAGGCCGACGCGACCGCGAACCTGCCCAAGCAGCTGCTCGCCGCGCTGCGGTTGCCCGACGCGGACACCGGGAAGCGACCGCAGCACCGGGGCGCCCGCGCGGACGCTGAACCGAACGTCCCCCGCCGAGACGGCGAAGGCGCGGCCGGGAGGCCCTGGCCGCGGGGTGATCCGCCCACCCTGCGGGCACCCGACCCTTCGGCCATCCTCGTTCCCGGCACCGCAGCCGACCGGGGAGCACGACCATGAATTCCGACACCGCCGTCGGGTCCGACGACCGGCTCGTCCGCTCCGGCGTGCGCCGGGCCGGGCGCCGGCTGGTCCCGCTGCTGATCCTGCTGTACTTCGTCAACTACCTCGACCGGGTCAACATCGGGTTCGCCGGACCGAACGGCATGAACGAGGAACTGGGCCTGTCGGCCACCCTCTTCGGCGTCGCGGCCGGGGTGTTCTTCGTCGGCTACCTGCTGCTGGAGGTGCCCAGCAACCTGATGCTGCACCGCTTCGGCGCCCGCCGGTGGATCGCCCGCATCATGATCACCTGGGGGATCGTGGCCACGGCCATGGCGTTCGTGCCCAACGCCACCGTGCTCATCGTCCTGCGGTTCCTGCTCGGCGTCGCCGAGGCCGGCTTCTTCCCCGGGATCATCCTGTACCTGACCTACTGGTTCCCGGCCGCGCAGCGGGCCAGGATGACCGCCTGGTTCATGACCGCGATCCCGATCTCCACCGCGCTCGGCGCCGTGCTGTCCACGCAGATCATCCAGCACGCCGACGGCTGGTTCGGGCTGTCCGGCTGGCGGGTGATGTTCCTGCTGGAGGGCATCCCGTCGGTGCTGCTGGCCTTCGTCGTCTGGTTCTGGCTGACCGACCGGCCCGCCCAGGCCCGCTGGATGCCGCAGGCCGAGCGCGACGCCCTGGAGCGGGCGCTGGCCGCCGAGAGCGAGGAGGTGGCGCAGGCGGGGCCGGAGTCGGTGCTGGGGGCGCTGCGCAGCCCGCGGGTGCTGGCGCTGTCGTGGGTGTACTTCGGCATCGTCTATGGCCTGTACGCGCTGGGCTTCTTCCTGCCGACGATCATCAAGGGGTTCTCCGAGCAGTACGGCACCTCGTTCTCGACCGTCCAGCAGGGCCTGATCAACGCGATCCCCTACGCCGTCGGCCTGCTGGCGATGATCCTGTGGACCCGCCGCGCCGCCGACCCCACCATCCGCGTCGCCGTCCCCGCCCTGGTCGGCGGCCTGGCCATCCCGGTCGCGCTCTACCTGGCCGACCCGTGGCTGGCCATGCTCGCCGTCACGATCTGCGCCTGCGGCGTGCTGTCCGCCCTGCCCGGCTTCTGGTCGCTGCCCACCGCCTACCTGACCGGCGCCGCCGCGGCCGCCGGCATCGGCCTGGTCAACTCGCTGGGCAACCTGTCCGGCTTCGCCGCCCCCTACGTGACCGGGGCGCTGTCCGACGCGACCGGCAGCAACCGGCTCGGGCTGTGGGTCGTCGGGATCTGCATGGTGTCGGCGGCCGTCGTGACCTGGCTGCTGCGCCGGACGCGCCCCCGCAACGAGGTCACCGCGGTGCCACCCGAGTCCACAGATCGGTGAACTCGATCGCGTCGAAGAAGGCGATCACCTCCACGATCCGCTCCCCCGCCAACCGCATGTACCAGGTGTAGGTGTTGCGGTAGGGCTGCCCGTCGCGGGCCGTGCCGGACGCGTCGAACAGCGCGATGACCCAGTCGCCGTCGGCGTACAGGCCCCGCACCACCGGCTTCAACGGCCCCGACATCCGGGCGTTGAACGGCCCGATGACCGCGTCGAGGAACGCCTGGCGGCTCGGGTAGCTGCCGGCGGCCGGGCTGTTGCCGGTGACGGTCCAGGTGGCGTCGTCGGCGAGGATGTCGAACGGGGTGCCGGTGCCGGCCGCCCACTGCTCGAACGCCCGGCCGATGCGGTCCTTGTTGGCCTGTTCGGCGGTCATCGTGGACTCCTCGGCGTTGGCTCGTTCCGGATTCTAGGCGCCTGCGGCGGGCTCTTGAGGGGCCTCCGGCGGCTCCTACGCGGAGGGCGCCCTCTGATCGAGCAGGGGGGAAGCCCCTGCCGTCACGGCAGGGGCTTCCGGGGGTGGAATGGCCGCCGCTTCGCGGCCGAGCGGGGCGGGGCGGGGCGGGCGAGAGCCGGGCAGGGCGTCCTCGCAGAGCGGGGTGGGTGTCCTCGCAGCGTCGGGTGGGTGACGCAGACGTGGCCGGGTGCTCGCAGCGCGCCGGCGCGCTGCGACGACCCACCCGAGGCTGCGAGGTCGGCGAGGGCCGGCCGAGGAGGGCGTCCTCGCAGCGCCAGGTGCGTGCCGCAGCGGCGGCCGGGGGCTCGC
>NZ_JAHDTH010000112.1 GCF_018531445.1 Pseudonocardia lacus | reverse complement strand
GGCCTGCGCCGTCCCGCCCGCCCCGAGGACGACCGCGGGCCCCGCGGTCGCGCCCGCGCCGCGCAGGGCGGCGACGATGCCGGCGACGTCGGTGTTCTCGGCGCGGCGGCGCCCGCCGCGCAGCACCAGGGTGTTGGCGGCGCCGGTGGCCGCCACCAGCGGCGAGACCTCGTCGGCGACCTCCAGGGCGACCCGCTTGAGCGGCATCGTCAGCGACAGCCCCGCCCAGTCGTCGTCCAGCCCGGCCAGGAACCCGGCCAGCTCGGGCTCGGCGCACTCGTGGGCGCCGTAGTGCCAGTCGTGCAGCCCGAGCGCGGCGTAGGCCGCTCCGTGCAGCACGGGCGACAGGGAGTGCCCGACCGGGGACCCCAACACCGCAGCGCGCATGGGCTGAGTGTCCCAGCCGGGCGGGCGCCGTCCCGACCAGCCCGGTGTGCCAGGGTGGCGGCCCATGGGCGAGACGGTGCTGGTGCTGGGCGGGCGCAGTGAGATCGGGGTCGAGGTGGCGCGGCGGCTGGCGCCCGGCGCGACGGTGGTGCTGGCCGCCCGCCGCGCCGACGACCTGGACGCGGAGGAGAAGGCCGTCCGGGAGGCGGGCGCGGTGGACGTCGAGCGCGTCGAGTTCGACGCCGACGACCTCGACGCGCACGGCCCGTTCCTGGACGGCGTGCTGGCCCGCCACCCCCGGCTGGACGTCGTGCTCGTGGCCTTCGGCGTCCTCGGCGACCAGGCCCGCGCCGAGCGCGAGCCCGAGCACGCGGTGCGGATCGTGCACACCGACTACGTCGCCCAGGTCGCCGTGCTCACCCGGCTGGCGACAGCGTTGCGCGCGCGGGGCAGCGGCCGGATCGTGGTGTTCTCCTCGGTGGCCGGGGCCCGCGTGCGCCGCGCCAACTACGTCTACGGCTCGGCGAAGGCGGGCCTGGACGGGTTCGCCTCCGGCCTGGCCGACGCCCTGCACGGCAGCGGCGTCCGGCTGCTGCTGGTGCGGCCGGGCTTCGTGATCGGGCGGATGACCGAGGGCATGACCCCGGCGCCGTTCTCCTCGACCCCGGCCCAGGTCGCCGAGGCCACCGTCGCCGCGCTGTGCCGCGGCCGGGGCGAGGTGTGGGTGCCCGGCGTCCTGCGCCCCGCCTTCGCCCTGCTGCGCCACGCCCCCCGCGCCCTCTGGCGCCGCATGCCCCGCTGACCCTCCGTCGAGAACGAACTTGTCGTGATCCACAGGGCCTGTTGATCACGACAAGTTCGTTCTCGACGGAGGGGGTGGGTGATGGCGCCTACTGGAACCCTTTCGTAACGTCACCGTCATCCGTTCCTCGCAGGATCGCCTTTCGCGCGACAGATGATCCACAGCAGTCAGGAGCCAGCACATGGGCGGCAGATGGCGGACGGCGTCGATGGCCGTCGCCGCGTTCGTCCTGCTGGTGCTGGCCTGGGAGCTGGCGAAGCTGGTGCTGCCCGCCGACGGGGTGAGCCTGGGCGGGACCCGCGTGCTCCCGCGCACCGACGACGCCGCCATGCCGCACGTGTGGACCGTGATCGCGCAGCTCGGCCGCCCCGAGGTGGCCGTGCCCGGGGCGCGCCCGGTCGGCCTCGCGGTCGCCGCGGCGGCGCTGTTCACCCTCGGGCTCGCCCTGGGCGGGCTGCTGCTCGGCGCCGTGCTGGGCGCGGTCCTGGCGCTGGTCATGCTGCGCTTCGCCCTCGTCGAGCGGGCCACGCTGCCCTACGTGGTGGCCTCGCAGACGGTGCCGCTGATCGCGATCGCGCCGCTGGTCGTCGGCTGGGGCGGGCGGATCGCCATCGGCGGGTGGGTCTGGCAGCCGTGGGCCAGCGTCATGGTGATCTCGTCCTACCTGGCGTTCTTCCCGGTGGCGGTGGGGATGCTGCGGGGGCTGTCGTCGCCGGCCAAGGCCGACGTCGAGCTGTTCCACGCGATGGCCGCGAGCTGGTGGACCACCCTGCGCAGGCTGCGGCTGCCGGCCTCGGTGCCGCACCTGCTGCCGGCGCTGCGGCTGGCCGCGGCGGCGGCGGTCGTCGGCGCGATCGTCGCCGAGATCTCCACCGGCACCCGCGGCGGCATCGGGCGCCTGATCATCGAGTACGCGCAGTCGGCGACCGGCGACCCGTCGCGGATGTACGCGGCGATCCTCGGCGCGGCCGTGCTGGGCCTGGTCGCCGCGGGTGCGGTCGGGCTGCTCGACGTGGGGTTGCGGCGCTACCGGGGGAGTGTGCGGTGACAGGTGGCGCGGGGACGACCGCGGTACGGCTGTCCGGGCTGGACAAGGCGTTCGGGCCGGTCGAGGCGCTGTCCGGGATCGACCTGGAGGTGGCCGGGGGCGAGTTCGTCTCGCTGATCGGGCCGTCGGGCTGCGGCAAGTCGACGCTGCTGCGGGTCGTGGCCGACCTGGAGAAGCCGACGGCGGGCACCGTCGAGGTCGGCGGCAAGACGGCGGAGCGGGCCCGCCTCGACCAGGACTACGGGATCGCGTTCCAGCAGGCCGGGCTGCTGGAGTGGCGCACGGTCGCGGAGAACGTCGAGCTGCCGCTGCAGGTCCACGGCGTGGCCAGGGCCGAGCGGCGCAAGCGGGCGGGCGAGCTGCTGGAGCTGGTGGGCCTGGCCGACTTCGCCGGCTCCCGGCCGGGCCAGCTCTCCGGCGGCATGCAGCAGCGCGTCGCCATCGCCAGGGCGCTGGCCCCGAGCCCGAAGCTGCTGCTGATGGACGAGCCGTTCGGCGCGCTCGACGAGATGACCCGCGAGCGGATGCAGGCCGAGCTGCTGCGGATCATCGGCGAGACCGGCGCCGCCGTGCTGTTCGTGACCCACTCGATCCCGGAGGCCGCCGTGCTCTCCGACCGGGTCGTGGTGATGTCGGCGCGCCCGGGGCGGATCACCGACGTCATCGACGGCTGCCGCCCCCGCGGCGGGGCCGCGCTCGCCGGGCAGGGCGTCGACGGCGCGGAGGTCGTCGCGGACGAGGTCGACGACGTCCGCGAGTCCACGGCGTTCTTCGCCTCGATCACCGCGGTGCGCGAAGCGCTGCGCAAGGGGCACGGATGACGTCCCTGCTGCGGGTCTGGCCCCCCATCGCGCTCGGCGTGCTGGGCCTGGTGCTCTGGGAGCTGGTCGTGCGGCTGGCCGGGGTGCCGGCGTTCCTGCTGCCGGCGCCCAGCGCCATCGGCGCGGCCATCGGCCAGCAGTTCCCGGTGCTGCTGTCGACCGCGGGCGTCACCGGGGCGAACTCGCTGGTCGGGCTCGTGGCCGGGTTCCTGCTCGGGGTGGTGCTCGCGCTGCTGGCCGCCTGGTCGCGGCTGCTGCGCGAGCTGACCACCCCGGTGGTGCTGGCCGCCAGCGCGGTGCCGATCGTGGCGCTCGCGCCGGTGTTCACCACGATGTTCGGCTCGACCACCGAGCTGCCGCGCCGGCTGGTCGTGACCATCGTCGTGCTGGTGCCGGTGTTCGTCTCCACGGCCCGGGGCCTGCGCCAGGTCGCGCCGGTGCACGACGAGCTGATGACGGCGCTGGCCGCGTCGCCGTGGCAGCGCGCGCGGTTCGTCCGGCTGCCCGGGGCGGTGCCGCACATCATGACCGGGCTGCGGCTGGCCGCGCCGGCCGCGGTGATCGCCGCCGTCGTCGCGGAGTATTTCGGGGGCCTGCAGAACGGGTTGGGCAGCCGGGTGTCGTCGGCGGCCGCCAACACCGCCTACGCCAGGGCGTGGGCCTTCGTCGCCGCCTCGATCGTGCTGGGGCTGCTGTTCCACCTGGCCGGGCTGCTCGCCGAGCGCCTGGTGAGCCGCGGCCGGACCTGACCGTCCGGGCGCGGTCGTCCACGAAGGAGGGGTCCGATGTCCCGACGACCAGTGCCGTCACGGCTGTCACGACGGCCGCTGCGCGCGTTCGCGGTGGCCGCCGCGTTCGCCGTGTCCGTCGCCGCGTGCTCCGTCACGCCGGAGGGCGGTGGGGCCGAGGCCCCCGCGGGTGGGGACGCCGCCGCGGGCGGCACCCAGAAGGTGACCCTGCAGCTGCAGTGGTTCGTCCAGGGCCAGTTCGCCGGCTACCTGGCCGCGGTCGACCAGGGCTTCTACCGCGACCAGGGGCTGGACGTGGAGATCAAGGAGGGCGGGGTCGACATCGTCCCGCAGACGGTGCTGGCCCAGGGTCAGGCCGATTACGCGATCGCCTGGGTGCCCAAGGCGCTGGCCTCGCGCGAGCAGGGCGCGGGCATCACCGACGTGGCCCAGATCTTCCAGCGGTCCGGCACCTACCAGGTGTCCTTCGCCGACAGGGGGATCGCCTCCCCGGCCGACCTGCGCGGCAAGAAGGTCGGCAACTGGGGCTTCGGCAACGAGTTCGAGCTGTTCGCCGGGATGACCGGGGCCGGGCTGACCCCCGCGTCGGACGTGACGCTGGTGCAGCAGCAGTTCGACATGCAGGCCCTGCTCTCCGGTGAGATCGACGCCGCGCAGGCGATGTCCTACAACGAGTACGCGCAGGTGCTGGAGGCGCAGAACCCGGCGACCGGGCAGCTCTACCAGCCCTCGGACTTCACCGTCATCGACTGGAACGACGTCGGCACCGCGATGCTGCAGGACGCCATCTGGGCCAACACCGAGCGGCTGTCCGACCCGGCCTACCAGGAGACGACCACCAAGTTCATCGCCGCCTCGATCAAGGGCTGGGCGTACTGCCGCGACAACGTGGAGTCCTGCCGCGACATCGTGGTGAAGGCGGGCTCGACGCTGGGTGCCAGCCACCAGCTGTGGCAGGTCAACGAGGTCAACAAGCTGATCTGGCCGGCGACGGGCGGCGCGGGCCTGATCGACCAGGCCGCCTGGGACCGCACGGTGCAGGTGGCGCGCACCGCGGTCAACGCCGACGGGCAGACCGTGCTCACCCAGGACCCCGACGCCGAGGCGTTCAGCAACGAGTACGTGCAGAAGGCGCTCGACCTGCTCAAGGCCGACGGTGTGGACGTGGTCGGCGCGGACTACCAGCCGATCGAGGTGACCCTCAACCCCGGCGGCGCCTGATCGCGTCGTGAGCGGGGAACGGGTCCCCGTGACCCCACCCCCCCCCGCGGAGCGGTCGAACGCCCCCCCCCCCCGCGGGCCGCCCCGGCGGGGGGGGGGGGGGCCCCCCGGCCCCCCCCCCCCCCCCACGACCCGGCGAAGCGGTCGAACGCGGCGCGCACGACGGTGCGCCGCTGGTCGCTGCCCTGGTGCCCGGTGCCCTCCAGCACGACCAGCTCGGCATCGGGCCAGTTCCGGACCATCTCCCACGCGGTGTCGAGCGGGCCACCGAGGTCGAGGCGGCCGTGCACGAGCACGGCGGGGATGCCGGCCAGCCGGTGGGCGTCGCGGATCAGCGCGCCCTCCTCCAGCCAGGCGCCGTTGGCGAAGTAGTGCGCGCAGATGCGCACCATGGCGGTGAGGTCGCGGTCGGGCTTGGCGCTGAACGGGTTGGGCTCGCCGCCGGGCTCGCCGCCCATCACCGCGTCCTCCCACGCCGCCCACTCCCGGGTGGCGTGCGCCCGCAGGTCCGGGTCGGGGTCGTCGAGCATGCGGACGTACTCGGCGAGCAGCGCGCCGGCGCCCTCGACCGCCGTCACGCGGGCCCGCTCGGACTCCGGCACGCCGTCGCGGAACCGCTCCCACTCGCGCGGGAAGAACCGGCCCACCCCGCGGTAGAGCCAGTCGACCTCCGACCGGCGGGTGGTGGTGATCGCCGACAGGACCATCTCCGAGACGCGCTGCGGGTACCGCTCGGCGTAGGCGAACGCCAGCGTCGTGCCCCACGAGCCGCCGGTGAGCAGCCAGCGGTCGATGCCGAGGTGCTCGCGCAGCAGTTCCAGGTCGGCGATCAGGTGCTCGGTGGTGTTGACGCCCATGTCGGTGGCGACGTCGGCGGCGTGCGGCGTGCTGCGCCCGCAGCCGCGCTGGTCGACCAGCACGATCCGGTAGCGCTCGGGGTCGGGCCCGCCGCGCATCCGGGGCGAGGTGCCCTGCCCGGGCCCGCCGTGCAGCACCACGACCGGCTTGCCGGCGGGGTTGCCGCTGGTCTCCCAGTACACGTGGTTGCCGTCGCCGACGTCGAGCAGGCCGCTGTCGTAGGGCTGGATCCGCGGGGTGTCGGTCACCGCCCGATCTTCGCGACCTCGGCCCACACGGCGTACAGGGGGTCGCCGCGCCCGGTCGGCGTGCGCACCGCAGAGCGGGCCGGCCGGAAGCCGCCGCTGAG
Source organism: Pseudonocardia lacus (assembly GCF_018531445.1). Lineage (GTDB taxonomy): Bacteria > Actinomycetota > Actinomycetes > Mycobacteriales > Pseudonocardiaceae > Pseudonocardia > Pseudonocardia lacus. The sequence continues at coordinate 20,367 of NZ_JAHDTH010000112.1, read as the reverse complement.
CGCGAAGTACCGGCTCACGATGGCCATGTGCTCGTCGTCGTCGCTGGTCAACCAGCCCCGGATCGCCTTGCTGGGGAAGCAGCGGTCGGAGAACGTGACCGCGAAGCGGCCGCCGGGGCGCAGCACGCGGGACACCTCCCGGAACACCGCGACCGGCTCCACCAGGTAGTCGACCGACGCGCAGCAGACGGCGTCGTCGAAGCAGTCGTCGGGGAACGGGAGCAGCGGGTCGGCGTTGAGGTCGTGCACGACGTGCCCGGCCAGCGCCCGGTTGGCCAGCAGCTCGGTGCCGTTCATGCCCAGCCCGATCAGCCGCGCCGGGACGCGCTCGAAGTGCGAGACCCACGACGACATCAGGTCGAGCACCTCGCCGTCGATGCCGAGCTCGGTGTAGAGCGCGCCGACGGCGGCGATGGCCCGGTCGTCGATGTGGGTGACCAGGCGGGTGGCGCCGTAGAAGGTGGCGTCCGGGCGGGGGTCGGCGCGGTCGAAGAACCCCGGCGGGAAGTCGGCGGGGGACACTAGCCGCTGAGCACCGCCTGGGTCTGGGTGACCAGCGCGACCCGCTTGCCGGCGTCGTCGCGCAGGTCGGTCTGCACGACGATGGTCGTGCGCCCGACGTGCAGCGGGGTCGACGTGGCGTGCACCCGCCCCGACCGCACCCCCCGGAACAGGTTGGTCTTCGACTCGATCGTCGAGGTGCCCGCGCCCGGCGGCAGGTTGAGGAACGCGCAGATGGCGCCGAGGCTGTCGGCCAGGGTCATCAGCGCCCCGCCGTGCAGCAGCCCGGCGGTCGTGCACAGGTCGGGCGCCCAGTCCAGGTGCCCGACGACCTCCTGCGGCCCGGCGGCGGTCACCTCCATGCCCAGGGCCTTCGCGTACGGCATGCTGGCGACCAGCTGCTCCGGCGTCATCGACGGGACTCCTCCTCGCGGCGCAGTCGGGGACGCAGGTCGGCCGCCGGCACCGCGTCGACGCCGTGCAGCCCGACCCGCCGGGCCAGCGCCTCGGCCCGCTGCGCCAATCCCACCAGGTCGAGCCCGGCCGGCGGCACCCCCACCCACCGGCGCAGCCCGTCGGCGGAGCGCTCCAGCAGCGCCGCCGCCCCGCGGGCGTTGCCGCGCTGCACGTGGGTCAGGCCCACGGCGAGCTGGGCCAGCGCCCGCCACATCCCGCGCTCGGTCTCCGGCGCCGCCTTCCAGGCCGCCTCGAGCACGTCGTGGGCGGGGAAGGGCAGGCCGTCGTCGAGGAGCCGCTGGGCCTCGGTGACCGCCTCGTCCGCGCCGAGCACGAGGTCGTCGGGCACCCGCTCGACGCCGGCGGCGCCCCGCGGCAGCGGCCGCCCGGCGGCGTCGCGGGGGCGGGCGTTGCGGGCCCGGCCCGCCGGGTCCCGGTCTCGTGCGCTCACCGGACCACCGTGCCACGCCCGGAACGCGCCGGCAGTCGTCCGCGGTGAACCGATGGGTGACCGCCGTGCGGTGCCCCCGGTGGGATTCGAACCCACACTGGACGCTGTTTGAGAGCGCTGTCTCTGCCAGTTGGACTACAGGGGCCGGCCCGGGCGAGCCGGACGTGCGCAGCGTAGCGGGCGGTCCGGGATCACAGCGGGGTGGTTGGGGCCCGGCGGTATTCTGAATCCTTCCGGTACGACAACCCGGTGTAAGGGAGTTCCCTGTGACCCAGCAGGTTTCCGAGAACGCCACGAGCTCGACCGAGGCCGAACCGGTCACCGGGCTGCGTGTTCTCGTCGTCGAGGACGAAGCGCTCATCCGCCTCGACCTCACCGAGATGCTGAGCGAGGAGGGCTACGTCATCGCCGGCGAGGCCGGCGACGGCGAGCAGGCCGTCGAACTCGCCCGCGAGCTCCGGCCCGACCTCGTCATCATGGACGTCAAGATGCCCAAGGTGGACGGCATCGCCGCCGCGGCGCTGATCGTCGAGGAGCGGATCGCCCCGGTCGTCATGCTCACCGCGTTCAGCCAGCGCGACCTCATCGAGCAGGCCCGCGACGCCGGCGCGATGGCCTACCTGGTCAAGCCGTTCGCCCGGCACGAGCTGGTGCCCGCGATCGAGCTGGCCGTCTCCCGGTTCGCGGAGAAGCGCGCCCTGGAGGACGAGGTCGCCACGCTGACCGACCGCCTCGAGACGCGCAAGGTCGTCGACCGGGCCAAGGGCCTGCTGATGACCCGGCAGAAGATGACCGAGCCGGAGGCGTTCCGGTGGATCCAGCGCACCGCGATGGACCGCCGCACCACCATGAAGGCCGTCGCGAACGCCGTCGTCGACGGGCTCGCCGCCCCGACCCCCTGAGCGCCTCGCGCTCCCGCTCGCGCAGCCCCCGCGTCGACGTCCGCTCCCGATCGGAGCGGATCCGACCGGGGGCTGCTCCGCGTTCCCGGACCGCGTCGCGGTGCGGGTGCGTCGGTCGGTGCGCGAATCGGCTCCTACGTCGGCCTTAAGGGCCCATTGAGCCGGCTTTCAGGGCATCTACCTGCGGGAGTGGTTCCGCCGCCCATTGGGCCGGCGTTGAGCACTCTCGCCCATTCTGCGCCGATCGGTAGTTCAAGGGCGACGAACGGTCACTGTTGATGTCCGTCCGACCCCTTCTGGTTGCGAACCGGTAAAGGACCGGGCGGCGAGGGTGACGCCGTACCGACGAGTCCCTTAACGTCCGCGACGCTCGCGTGGTCCACACCCTGGACCGCGCGACTCAGACACCCCTCGCGGTAGCGCGGTACGGAAGGACTACAGCATGACTCGGAGGCGGACGATCATCACCGCCGCGATCCTCGCCGGCACCCTCGGGCTCACCGCCTGTGGGACGAACCGTGAGGAGGGCGAGGGCGAGGGCGGCGGCACGACCGCGGGCGCCTGCGACACCAGCAAGGGCACCCTCATCATCGGCATGGTGGCCCCGCTGTCCGGCGGCCTGTCCGCGCTGGGCCTCGGTATGCGCAACTCGGCCCAGCTGGCCGTCGACCAGGCCAACGAGGCCTGCAAGGTCCCCGGCTACGCGCTGGCCTTCCAGCCGGAGGACGACCAGGCCAACCCGCAGATCGCCAGCCAGGCGGCCACGAAGCTCGCCTCCGACGAGAACATCGTCGGCGTCGTGGGCACGCTGAACTCGTCGACCTCGCAGACGGTGCAGCCGATCCTCAACCAGGAAGGCATCGTCCAGGTCTCCCCGGCCAACACCGGCCCGGCGCTGACCATGGGCGAGAACTTCGCCACCGCGCCGGAGCGGCCGTTCGACAACTACTTCCGCGTCTCGACCACCGACCTGGTGCAGGGCCCGTTCGCGGCCAACTACCTGGTCGAGAAGTCCGGCAAGAAGGCCATCGCGGTCATCGACGACGGCAAGACCTACGGCGCCAACCTGGCCGAGCAGTTCGCCCAGCAGGCCACCAAGAAGGGCGCCCAGATCGTCGCCCGCGAGAAGGTCGGCGAGCGGGACACCGACTTCTCCGGCGTGATCACCACGATCCGCGCGCTCAACCCGGACGCCGTCTACTACGGCGGTGAGTACCCGGTGGCCGGCCCGCTGTCGGCGCAGCTGGCCGCGGCCGGGCTGAACATCCCGCTGATGGGTGGCGACGGCATCGTCGACTCCACCTACGTCTCGCTCGGCGGTCGCCCCGGCGACCTGGCCACCAGCGTCGGCGCCCCGGCCGAGTCGCTGCCCAGCGCCAAGCAGTTCCTGGACGACTACGCCGCCCAGAACTACACCGAGGAGTACAGCACCTACGGCGCGCTGACCTACGACGCCACCAACGTCGTCATCGAGGCCGTGGCCAAGGTCCTGGCCAACGGCGACTACTCGGCGGACAAGCGCGCCGAGATCGTCGCCGCCGTCGCGGACACCAACCTGCAGGGTGCCAGCGGTGAGATCGCGTTCGACGAGTTCGGCGACACCACCAACAAGGTCCTGACCGTCTACGAGGTCAAGGGCGACAGCTTCGCGCCGGTCGAGGGCTCCACGGGCGCCTTCGAGGGCTGATCGAGCAACTCCACCAACTGCACGACCGACGCCAGGGGGGCGGGGGGACACCCCGCCCCCCTGACGCACGCGGAGAGGGACCACCACCCTTGCTGTCCACCCTGTTGTCCCAGATCGTCAACGGTTTGGTGACCGGCGCGCTGATCGGTCTGATCGCCCTGGGCTACACGATGGTCTACGGGATCATCCAGCTGATCAACTTCGCGCACGGCGAGATCTTCATGGTCGGCTCCTACGGCGGCCTGGCCATGTTCACCTACCTCATGCCGACCGCCATCCAGAACCAGTGGTACTTCGCGCTGCCGCTGCTGCTCATCGCCGGTGCCGCGGTATCGGTCGCGGTGGCGGTGCTCATGGAGCGCTTCGCCTACCGCCCGCTGCGCAACGCGCCACGCCTCGCACCGCTGATCACCGCCCTGGGCGTCTCGGTCGCCCTGCAGGAGGCGGTGCGCGTGTTCTACCCGGGCGCCACCGCCGCGCTGCCCTTCCCCAAGGCCTTCGTCGAGGGCACCTGGGAGATCCCGGTCCCCGGCGGCACGGTGCCGCTGCGCTGGACGGGCCTGCTGATCATCGTCACGGCCCTGGTGCTGACGTTCGCGCTGAACACCTTCGTCAACAACTCCCGGATGGGCCGCGCGATGCGCGCGACCTCCCAGGACCGCGACGTCGCCCGGCTGATGGGCATCGACCCCGACCGGGTCATCGTGCTGACCTTCGTGCTCGGTGCCGCGCTGGCCGGCGTGGCCGGCGTCCTCAACGGCGTCGACCTCGGCTTCACCAACATCGACCTCGGCTTCCAGAACGGCATCTTCGCCTTCACCGCCGCGGTGCTCGGCGGGATCGGCAGCATCAAGGGCGCCGTCGCGGGTGGCTTCGCCATCGGGCTGGTCAAGGCGCTCGGCGGGCAGTACCTGCCGGGCGGCACGGCCTACGACTACGTCTGGATCTTCGTTGTGCTGATCGCGGTGCTGGTGTTCCGGCCGCAGGGCTTCTTCGGCGAGACCGAGCGGGTGCGCGCATGACCGCCATCGAGAAGGACCCGGTGGTCGAGCCCGCCGCGGTCGAGGCCCCGCGCGGGCGCCTCGCCGGACTCGCGCCCTACGCCACCGCGCTCCGCGCGGCGGGCGGGTTGCTCACCGTCGTCGGCGCCTACCTGCCGTGGGCGACGTTCGTGCTCAACGACGGGCCCTACCCCGAGAAGGCGACGCTGGAGTTCTTCACCGCGCCGCTGGGCGTCAGCGGGTTCCGGCTGCACCTGCTGGTGTTCGGCATCGCGGCGATCGTGCTGGCGTTCGTGCCCGCGGTCCCGGCGCGCGGGCGGATCCTGCGCGCCCTCGGGTGGGGCGTCGTCGCGGTCAGCGTGGTCAACGGGATGTACATCACCACCCAGGGCGGCGGCTTCGGGGCCATCACGGCCGCGGACGGCGCGGTCGCGTTCGGCGCGATCGTGGCGCTCATCGGTGGTGCGGTGCTGCTGGTCGGCGCGTTCGCCGGCGGGCTGGAGGGCCACGCCCGCTGGGGCCGGCCGCTCGGCCGGTTCGTCGAGTGGGCCCTCCTGCTCGTCATCTACGCGCTGTTGCTCCTGCTGGTCGCCGCCGTGCTGACCAGCGGTGGCCAGGGCAGCGTGGCCAACCCGTACTCCGGCGCGGTCTTCCTGTCGTTCCTGGGCGCCCTGGGCGGCCTGCTCGCGGCGCTGCACTCCGCCGGGGTGGTCACCTGGGTGACCGGGATGTCCGAGCGGCACCGCGCGTACAGCGCGATCGTGCTGCTGGCCGTGGCGCTGCTGCTGCCGCTGACCGCGGCGGGCACCCAGTACTGGATGACGGTCGCGGCCAACATCGGCGTCTACGCCGCCACCGCGATCGGGCTCAACATCGTGGTCGGCCTGGCCGGCCTGCTCGACCTCGGCTACGTCGCCTTCCTGGGCATCGGCGCGGTCGTGGCGGCCAACTTCTCCGGCGCCACGGCGGCGCGGTTCGACATCGTGCTGCCGTTCCCGCTGGTGATGGTCATCTCGGCGGTCGTCGCCGGCATCTTCGGCGCGATCGTCGGCTCGCCGACGCTGCGCGTGCGCGGCGACTACCTGGCCATCGTGACGCTGGCCTTCGGTGAGATCTTCGTGCGCAGCTCGCAGAACAACATCGGCGGGCTGACCGGCGGCTCCAACGCGATCCCGGGCATCCCCCCGGTCACGGCGTTCGGCCAGCCGTTCAACGAGAGTCTCACCATCGGCTCGGTGGAACTGCCCGCGGGGGCCCTCTACTACTTCCTGATCGTGGTGATCGTCGCCGCGGTCATGGCGGTGTTCGGCAACCTGAAGAACTCGCGGCTGGGCCGGGCCTGGATCGCCATCCGGGAGGATGAGGACGCGGCCCGCGCCATGGGCATCCGCACCGGTCCGGTGAAGATCCTCGCCTTCATGATCGGCGCCACGCTGGCCGGGCTGGCCGGCGCGTTCTTCGCGCACAAGACGGGCACGGTGTCCTACGAGAGCTTCCGGTTCCTGGAGTCGGTCACCCTGCTGGCCGCGGTCATCCTCGGCGGCATGGGCACCATCCCGGGCGCGGTCCTCGGCGCGTCGATCCTGTTCGTGCTGCCCGAGAAGCTGCGCGAGTTCGCCGACTACCGGCTGCTCATCTTCGGCATCGCGCTGGTGCTGATCATGCGCTTCCGGCCGCAGGGCCTGGTGCCCGACGCGCACCGGCGCGCCGAGCTGGCCCCGCAGTCCGAGCCGCCACCACCGGACGGCAGTACCGGTCCCGCCGCAGCGAAGGTGGCCGCGTCATGAGCGAGCTCGCGAGCGAATCATCGACGCAGCGCCTCCGCGAATTGCCGACCGAGCGCAGCGAGGGAGTGCGATGAGTGGCAAGCACGCCGCACCGGAGGCGCCGCGCGCGGCCATCGGGCAGTCGATCCTGAGCGCGGAAGGCGTCACGATGCAGTTCGGTGGCCTGCGGGCGCTGAACGACGTCTCCTTCGGGCTGTCCGAGGGCGAGATCATCGGCCTCATCGGGCCGAACGGCGCCGGCAAGACCACCTTCTTCAACTGCCTGACCGGCCTGTACGCGCCGACGTCGGGCAGCGTCGCCCTGCGCGGCACGCCGCTGCCGCAGGACCCGGCGAAGGTGACCGACCGGGGCATCGCCCGCACGTTCCAGAACATCCGCCTCTTCCCGAGCATGACCGCGGAGGAGAACGTCCTGGTCGGGCGGCACGTGCGGATGAAGCAGGGGCCGCTGTCGTCGCTGCTGCACGGACCGGCCTTCAAGCGCAGCGAGGCCGAGGCGCGTTCGCGCACGGCCGAACTGCTCGAGTTCGTCGGGCTCAGCCGCTTCTCCGACGAGCTCGCGCGCAACCTGCCCTACGGCGACCAGCGCCGGCTGGAGATCGCCAGGGCGCTGGCCACCGAGCCGTCGGTGCTGCTGCTGGACGAGCCGACCGCGGGGATGAACGCCCAGGAGACCGAGGCCACCCGGCAGCTGATCTTCAAGATCCGCGACCTGGGCACCTCGGTCGTCGTCATCGAGCACGACACCAAGTTCATCTTCACCCTGTGCGACCGGGTGCTCGTGCTGGTGCAGGGCGAGCTGCTCGTCGAGGGCACGCCGGACGAGGTCCGCGGCGACCCGCGGGTCGTCGAGGCCTACCTCGGTGCACCGCCCGACGAGGTGGAGCACCAGATCCACGCCGCCGAGGAGACACCGTGAGCTTTCTGGAGGTTCGGAACCTCACCGTCGCCTACGGGGCCATCCAGGCCGTCCGGGGCGTGACGTTCAGCGTCGAGAAGGGCCAGATCGTCAGCCTGATCGGCAGCAACGGGGCGGGCAAGACCACCACCCTGCGCACGATCTCCGGGCTGCTGCGCCCGGTCAGCGGCGAGATCCTGCTGGACGGCAAGCCGATCCACAAGCTGCCCGCCCACGAGATCCTCGGCCTCGGGGTGTCGCACAGCCCCGAGGGCAGGCGGTTGTTCGCCCGCATGACCGTCGAGGAGAACCTGCGCCTCGGCGCCTACTCGCGCAACGACGAGGCGGGGATCGTCGAGGACCTGGACCGGATCTACGCCATGTTCCCGGTGCTGGGGGAGCGGCGGCGCAACAAGGCGGGCCTGTTCTCCGGCGGCGAGCAGCAGATGCTGGCCATCGGCCGGGCCCTGATGTCGCAGCCCAAGCTGCTCATGCTCGACGAGCCGTCCATGGGGCTCTCGCCGATCATGACCCAGCAGATCTTCGACACGGTCCGCGACCTGCGGGCCCAGGGCACGACCGTGCTGCTGGTCGAGCAGAACGCCCTGTCGGCCCTGGCGCTGTCCGACCGCGGGTACGTCATCGACCTGGGCCGCACGACCCTGTCGGGCACCGGCCGCGAGCTGCTGGCCGACCCGCGCGTGCAGGAGGCCTACCTCGGCGAGGGCGTCGCCGGGTAAGGCGCGACCCGACCCGGCCGGACGGCTACCAGCCGTCCGGCCGGGTGTCGCGGTGCAGGCAGGTCAGCTTCGCGGTGCAGATCCGCCGCCCCTGCTCGTCGCTGATCACGATCTCGCACGTCGACGTGCTCCGCCCGACGTGCAGCGGCCGCGCGACCCCGGTGACCAGGCCCGACGTGGCCGACCGGTGGTGGGTGCAGGCCAGCTCCAGCCCCACCGGGAACCGCTCCGGCAGCGCGTGCAGCGCCGCCAGCGTGGACCCGAGCGTCTCCGCGAGCACCCCGCTCGCCCCGCCGTGCAGCAGCCCGAACGGCTGCCGGTTGCCGGCCACGGGCATCGTCCCGACGACCTCGTCGTGGCTCATCGAGACGACCTCGATGCCGAGCTTGTCGTTGATCTGCTCGACGCGGCTCAGCTGGGGCAGGGTGGCGGGGTCGATCGGCACCGCCGGACCCTATGTCGGGAAGTCGGTTCCCGGGATGCGTCCCCGCCCACACCCGCCGTCCCCACGCACACCCCGCAGCTCCAGAGGTGCGCGGCGCCCCTTCCGGCCGAGTCGATCACGAGATGGGCCATCTCGCAGACCCAGCGGTGCCCTCGCAGCCCGCCGGCGCGCTGCGAGAACCCACCTCGCGCTGCGGCACCCACCCGGCGCTGCGAGGACGCCCCTCGCCCGACCCTCAACCCCGCCGGGTGCAGAAGATCGCCGTCCCCGGGAAGTACCCGCCGCGCAAGGGCGACCACTGGCCCCACACCAGCTCCCGGCCCTCCGGCCACTCGGGCTCCACGACGTCCTCCAGCACCAGGCCCGCCGCCACGACGTCGCGGACGCGGTCGCCGAGGGTGCGGTGGTGCTCGACGTAGGTGGCCCGGCCGGCGTCGTCGACCTCGACGTAGGGCGTGCGGTCGAAGTAGGACTGCTGGACCACGAGCCCGTCCGGGCCGGGGTCGTCGGAGAACATCCAGCGCATGGGGTGGTTCACCGCGAACACCCAGCGCCCGCCGGGGCGCAGCACGCGGGCGACCTCCCGCATGACCCGGCGCGGCTCGGCGACGAAGGGGACCGCGCCGAACGCGGAGCAGGCCACGTCGAAGCTGGCGTCGGCGAAGGGCAGGCGCTCGGCGCCGGCCTGCACGAGCGGCACCCGCACGCCGGTGGAGTCGGCGAGCGCGGCGGCGTGGCGCAGCATCTGCCCGGACAGGTCGAGGGCGACCGGGTGGGCGCCCACCGACGCCAGCCAGCGCGCGCACGGCGCCGAGCCGCAGCCGACCTCCAGCACGCGGGCGCCGGTGACGTCGCCGAGCAGGCCGGCGTCGGCCTCGCGCAGCCCCTCCGGGCACCAGACGAAGTCGACGTCACCGATGTCGCGGCCGTGCTCGGCGAGGTAGTCGGCGGCGTCGGCGTCCCACCAGGCGCGGCTCGCCCGCTCGGACTCCGGGCCGTCGACCGGGCGGCGGACGACGCCGGTCGTCCCCAGGAATTGCTCTGCGCTCACTGGCGTCACCCCTCGTACAGCATCAGGATCACAGCATCAGGATCAGTGATCCGCGGTTGTGGCCGAATCGTGGCTGCTCGCGAGGTCCACCCGCATTGCCCTGCCGATCTGCGCCCGCGTAGCATGGGCTCTGCGCCGTGGTCAACGTCCGGGCACGTCACAGGCCGGTCGGCCGCGGGTCGCGCGATCTCCCGTTCGACTCAGCAAGGGTTCGAAGCATCACGTCTTCAGGCGTAGACAACCAGACTCGCACCACCAAGCCATCCACGACCGGAGCACCCCACTACATGTCCACCGACACCACCGCCGCCCCGACCTCGACACCGCAGGTTGCCGTCAACGACATCGGGTCGGAGGAGGATTTCCTCGCCGCCATCGACCAGACGATCAAGTACTTCAACGATGGTGACATCGTCGAAGGCACCATCGTCAAGGTCGACCGGGACGAGGTCCTGCTCGACATCGGCTACAAGACCGAGGGTGTGATCCCCTCTCGGGAACTGTCGATCAAGCATGACGTCGATCCCGCCGAGGTCGTGTCCGTCGGTGAGTTCGTCGAGGCCCTGGTCCTCCAGAAGGAGGACAAGGAGGGCCGGCTGATCCTGTCCAAGAAGCGCGCGCAGTACGAGCGCGCCTGGGGCACGATCGAGGCCCTCAAGGAGGCCGACGAGCCCGTGGAGGGCACGGTCATCGAGGTGGTCAAGGGTGGCCTGATCCTCGACATCGGCCTGCGCGGCTTCCTGCCCGCGTCGCTGGTCGAGATGCGCCGCGTCCGCGACCTGCAGCCCTACGTGGGCCGCAAGATCGAGGCCAAGATCATCGAGCTGGACAAGAACCGCAACAACGTGGTCCTGTCCCGCCGCGCCTGGCTGGAGCAGACCCAGTCCGAGGTCCGCAGCGAGTTCCTCAACCAGCTCGCCCGCGGCCAGGTCCGCAAGGGTGTCGTCTCCTCGGTCGTCAACTTCGGTGCCTTCGTCGACCTCGGCGGCGTCGACGGTCTGGTGCACGTCTCCGAGCTGTCCTGGAAGCACATCGACCACCCCTCCGAGGTCGTCGAGGTGGGCCAGGAGGTCACCGTCGAGGTCCTCGACGTCGACCTCGACCGCGAGCGGGTCTCGCTGTCGCTCAAGGCGACGCAGGAGGACCCGTGGCGGCTCTACGCCCGGACCCACGCGATCGGCCAGATCGTTCCGGGCAAGGTCACCAAGCTGGTCCCGTTCGGCGCCTTCGTCCGCGTCGAGGAGGGCATCGAGGGCCTGGTGCACATCTCCGAGCTGGCCGAGCGCCACGTGGAGATCCCGGAGCAGGTCGTCCAGGTCGGCGACGACGCCATGGTCAAGGTCATCGACATCGACCTCGACCGGCGCCGCATCTCGCTGTCGCTCAAGCAGGCCAACGAGGGCATGACGGTCGACACCGAGTTCGACCCGACCCGCTACGGCATGGCCGCCGAGTACGACGACCAGGGGAACTACATCTACCCCGAGGGCTTCGACGTCGAGACCGGCGACTGGCAGGAGGGCTTCGAGGCCCAGCGCGAGGCGTGGGAGAAGGAGTACGCCGAGGCGCACTCTCGCTACGAGCAGCACATCGCGCAGATCCGCAAGTCGGCCGAGGCGGACGCCGAGGCCGCGGCGGACGGCGGGGGCACGAACTACTCCTCCTCCGCCGGCGGTGCGCCCGCCGAGTCCGGTGGCTCGCTGGCCAGCGACGAGCAGCTGGCCGCGCTGCGGGAGAAGCTCTCCGGCGGCGCCTGATCGCTCCACCCGCGACGGCCCCGGCGACCACTGGTCGCCGGGGCCGTCCGGCGTCCGGTGGCGGGTTCGCGCCACATCCGGCGGGTACCGCGGCCGCCGCGGACGCGCGGTGGCTCTCGTGGAGACGCGCGAGGCCAGGTCACGGTTGTGCGCCGAACCGGTGACGCCCCCCTGGGCTGGCGCAGCGGGCCGTCCCGGGCCCACTACCGTGTACCCATGCGCGTGGCATTGGGCCGAACGGCGGCTGTCGCCCTCGGGTTGATGCTCGTTCTCGCTGCGTGCGGTGCCGAGAAGAACGGGCCGAAGGTTCCCACCTTCGCGGACCAGGCGGCGGCTGCGGCCGCCGCGGCAGGCCCGGCGAAGGACGAGGGCGCGGTCCCCGACGACTGCTCGCGCCTGATCGGCACCGGCGACCTCGGCGCCCTGCTGGGGCTCCCGCTCGACTCGGTCGCCCTGCGCACCACCCAGCACGTCGAGGCCCCCTCCGTCGGTCGCACGGAACGGGTGGCCTGCGACTACACCGGCCAGGGCTCGGTCAAGGGCAGGCTGCTGCAACTGGACGTCTCGGCGTACGTGGACGCCGACGCCGCCGCCGCCCACTGGCGGGTCAACTCCGAGGCCGAGGACGGCGACCGCATCGAGGTGTCGATCGGCAGCGCCTCCGCGGTGCTCGTGCACCGCCGTTCGGACAGCGTGCTGAGGGTGGTGCACGGCACCCACAACCTGGCCTTCGTGCTGCCGAACCGCAAGCTGCCCGGCGAGCGCACCGCCGAGGAGGTCCTGGTCGACCTGGCGCTGCGCGTGCTGGCCGTCGTCGACACCGGCGCGTCGACGCCGGCCCCGTCGGGGACGGCGCTGCCCGACGCGCCCTGAGCCGATCGGGTCGGCGCGCACGGTCGGAGATCGTGAGCACTAGCCTTCTGCGCGTGCTGAGGGTGGGGTTGACCGGGGGGATCGGGTCGGGGAAGTCGACGGTCGCGCGCCGGCTCGTGCAGCGGGGCGCGGTGCTCGTCGACGCCGATGCGCTGGCCCGCGAGGTGGTGGCGGCCGGGACCGACGGGCTGGCCGAGGTCGTCGAGGCCTTCGGACCGGACGTGCTCGGCCCGGACGGCGAGCTCGACCGGCCCGCGCTGGCCGGTGTCGTCTTCGGCGACGACACGGCGCGCGCCCGGCTCAACGGGATCATCCACCCGCGCGTGCGCGGTCGCACCGAGGAGCTGATCGCCGCCGCGCCGCCGGACGCGGTGCTGGTCCAGGACATCCCGCTGCTGGTGGAGGCCGGGATGGCGGCGCACTTCGCGCTCGTGCTGGTCGTGCACGCCGACGTCGAGGAGCGGGTGCGCAGGCTCGTCGAGCTGCGCGGGATGCCCGAGGCCGACGCCCGGGCCCGGATCGCCGTGCAGGCCGGCGACGAGCAGCGCCGCGCCGCCGCGGACGTCTGGCTGGACAACTCCGGCGACCAGGACGCCCTGCGGGCCGCCGTCGACGAGCTGTGGGACACCCGGTTGGTGCCCTTCGAGGAGAACCTGCGGTCGCGCCGCGCGGTCCGGGGTGGCGCTCCCCGGCTGGTCGAGCCCGACCCCGGGTGGGCGGCCGAGGGCGCCCGGCTCGCCGCGCGGGTCGCGGCGGCGGCGGGGGAGCGCGGTCGCGGCGCGTCGCACACGGGGTCGACGTCGGTGCCCGGGCTGGTCGCCAAGGACGTCATCGACCTGCAGTTGGGCGTGGAGTCGCTGGCCGACGCCGATGCCCTGCGCGACGCCCTGCAGGACGCCGGCTTCCCGCACCGGCCCGACATCGTCGCCGACAACCCGAAGCCGGAGGGCTCGGCGCCGTGGCCGAAGCGCTGCCACCAGTCCGCGGACCCGGGGCGGGTCGTGCACCTGCACGTCCGCGAGGTCGGCTCGCCGGGGTGGCGCTACGCGCTGCTGTTCCGCGACTGGATGCGCGCCGACCCGGCCGCGCGGGACGAGTACGCCGCGCTGAAGCGGGCGCTCGCCGACCGTCACCGCGACGACCCCGACGCCGGTGGCTACGCCGAGGCCAAGGAGCCCTGGTTCGACGCGGCTCTGCCGCGCGCCGAGGAGTGGGCGGCGGCGACCGGGTGGGTGCCCGTCCCCTGAACCGCCCCGGACCGCCGTTCGCCGTCCGGCGCGCATTCGTCGTGGCCGCTTTCCCCGTGCCGTGGTAACACGGAGCTTGTCAACCCGGCTGTGGCGAACGCAGCGAATTGTCGCCGGGCCGGGTGTCGTGGTAACGCGGCGCCGCGGGATCCCGATGGTCGAGGTGGGCAGCCCTCCGATCGGGTGAGCCACGGGAGAAGTAGGGTCGCCGGTACGGGTGGACGAGTGCAGGGGGTGAGCGCGGTGGTCGACAGGCGCGCGTCCGCCGTGGCGTCCGGTCCCCTGCGATCCGCCGACGGCGGCTACGCCGTGTACGGCGACGCCGACCCCCACCCGTACGCCGGCCATTACGACGGTGAGTACGAGGGCGGGTACGACGAGTACGGCGACGGCTACGCGGACGACGGCGCCCTGACGGTCGCCGCGCCGATGTCGGGGCGGCCCCGCCGGGGGCCGATCAGCCGGCTGCAGCTGCGCGCCGACTTCGGCGCCCACTTCGAGGACAACTACCAGCGGCTGGTGGCCCAGCTGTTCGCCATCACGCTGAACTCCGGCGAGGCGCACGAGGTCGTGCAGGACGCCTACTCGCGGGCCTGGCGGCAGTGGGCCACCGTCGGCCGGCTGCGCGACCCGGCCGAGTGGATCAGGCGGGTCGCGGTGCGCTCGACCATCCGCAGCTGGCGGCGCCAGCTGGCGCGGATCGGCTTCGGCCGGCCCAAGCCGATCGGCGACGACGCGGTCGAGCCGCGCACGGCCGTGCTGCTGTCCGCGCTCGCGCGGCTGTCCATCGGGGAGCGGCGCGCGATCGTGCTGCACCACATGGTGGGCTGGTCGATCGCGGAGATCGCCGTCGTCGAGCGGTCCTCGCCGGGCAGCGTCAGCGTCCGGCTGGCCAGGGCGGCGCACCTCGTCGGCCGGGCCCTTCCCGACCTCGTCGACCGGTACGAGGACGAGTACGACCCCGTCGAGGGTGAGGAGCAGCGGTGAGCCAGCCATCAAGCAGCCGGGTGAGCGAGGAGTTCCGGCGGCTCGACGACGAGCTGGCCGCCGCCGTCACGCTGCCCCCCGTCGACTCGGTGATCCGCCGCGCGAGCGCCCTCAACCGCACCACGACGGCGGCCGCGGCCGCGGTCGTCACGGTCGGGGCGCTGGGCGGGGTCACCGCGGTCGCGCAGCTGGGCCTGTTCGCCCCCGAGGCGGAGCCCGTCGCGGCCGTCGTGCCGGCGGCGCCCCCGGTCGAGCAGCCGCCCGCCACCACCGAGACCACCACCGACGCGCCGGTCGATGCGCCGGCCGAGCCCGAGCCCGTCGTCGAGGAGAAGCCGGCGGCCCCGGCGCCCCGGCCGAGGGCCGTCGCGCCCGCCCCGACGACCGAGGCGCCGCCCCCGCCGCCGGTCGTGGTGCCGACGCCGCCGCCGGTCGTGCCGACACCGCCCCCGATCACGCTCCCGCCGCCGATCACGCTGCCCCCGGTCACCACCGAGCCGCCGGTCACGACGACCAAGCCGAGCACCCCCGACCCCACGACGCCGGGCACCACCGAGCCCGACGACGATGACGACACCGAGGGCGGCGAGTCCGGGGGCACGACCACCCAGCGCCCCGGCACCACGACGCCGGGCACCACGACCGGCACCACCACGACCGGCACCACGACCGGCACCACGACCGATCTGTCGGGCACGGCCACTCCCTGAGCCCGGCGGGCCCGCTCACCCCCGGCGGGGGCGCTTCCAGCTCAGCTCGATCCCCATGCCGCCCAACCAGCGGTCCAGGTCGTGGCCGTGGCAGGCCAGGCCGTCGACGGCGCGGTGGGTGCGGTGCATCGCGGCCTCGGCCTCCGGCCGGTCGAGCAGGCCCAGCGCGACGGCGGCGACGAACTCGTCGACGTCGACCACCACGGCCTCGCGCCGGGTGCGGACCACGATGTCGAGGTAGTGGTCGGTGAGCAGCCAGCGGCCGCCGTCGACGACGATCTCGCAGATGTCGAGGTAGTAGTCCTGCTTGCGCTCGTGGCCCGGGCTCCACCACCAGTCGGTGACGCACACGCCCAGCTCGGGCAGCAGCCACGACTCCACCCAGGTCGCGGTCGGGCGGGCCACCATCGCCCGGCTCATGTAGAGCCCGAAGTCGGTGACGCGGTACTCGTCGACGGGGCGCGCCTGGCCCTTGGTGTCGACGTTGACCATGGCGGGGACGTCGAAGGTGGCGCGCTTCGGCGGGTGCATCGGCAGATGGTGGCAGACCGGCCACGGCCCGCACCCCGAGACGCGGCCGGCGCGAAGTGTCGGTCGCGGCTCGTACCCTGGAGCCGTGGCATTCGCGACAGAGGTCCCCGGCAGCGCGGCACATGCGCAATCGACACAGCAGGACGTGCCCGTCGCCCACTCGGAGTTCCGTCCGGTGGGTGAGATCCCGCGCACCGGCGGGCGCTTCGAGGTGGTCAGCGACCACAAGCCCGCGGGCGATCAGCCGGCCGCGATCGCCGAGCTGGAGAAGCGGATCACCGCGGGCGAGCAGGACGTCGTGCTGCTGGGCGCCACCGGAACGGGCAAGTCGGCCACCACGGCCTGGCTGATCGAGAAGCTGCAGCGGCCCACGCTGGTCATGGCCCCGAACAAGACGCTGGCCGCCCAGCTGGCCAACGAGCTGCGCGACATGCTGCCCAACAACGCGGTCGAGTACTTCGTCTCCTACTACGACTACTACCAGCCCGAGGCCTACATCGCGCAGACCGACACCTACATCGAGAAGGACTCCTCGATCAACGAGGACGTCGAGCGCCTGCGCCACGCGGCCACGTCCAACCTGCTCTCCCGCCGCGACGTGGTGGTGGTCGCGTCGGTGTCGTGCATCTACGGCCTGGGCACGCCGCAGTCCTACCTCGACCGTTCGGTCAAGCTCGCGGTGGGGGACGCCGTGGACCGCGACCAGCTGCTGCGGGCCCTGGTCGACGTGCAGTACACGCGCAACGACATGGCCTTCAACCGGGGCACGTTCCGCGTCCGCGGCGACACGGTGGAGATCATCCCGGCCTACGAGGAGCTGGCCGTGCGCATCGAGTTCTTCGGCGACGAGATCGAGGCGCTGCACTACCTGCACCCGCTCACCGGCGACATCATCCGTCAGGTCGACGACGTGCGGATCTTCCCGGCCACGCACTACGTGGCCGGGCCCGAGCGCATGGAGAAGGCGGTCCAGCAGATCGAGGCCGAGCTGGAGGAGCGGCTGGCCGAGTTCGAGCGCCAGGGCAAGATGCTCGAGGCGCAGCGGCTGCGCATGCGCACCCAGTACGACATCGAGATGATCCGCCAGGTCGGGTTCTGCTCGGGCATCGAGAACTACTCCCGCCACATCGACGGGCGCGGTCCCGGCTCGGCCCCGGCCACCCTGATCGACTACTTCCCCGAGGACTTCCTGCTCGTCATCGACGAGTCCCACGTGACGGTGCCCCAGATCGGCGGCATGTACGAGGGCGACATGTCCCGCAAGCGCAACCTGGTCGAGTTCGGCTTCCGGCTCCCGTCCGCGGTCGACAACCGGCCGTTGACGTGGGAGGAGTTCGCCGACCGGATCGGCCAGGTCGTCTACCTGTCGGCCACCCCGGGGCCCTACGAGCTGGCCCGCACCGGCGGCGAGTTCGTCGAGCAGGTCATCCGCCCGACCGGCCTGGTCGACCCGCAGGTCGTGGTCAAGCCGACCAAGGGCCAGATCGACGACCTGATCCACGAGATCCGGCTGCGCACCGAGCGCGACGAACGCGTCCTGGTCACCACGTTGACCAAGAAGATGGCCGAGGACCTCACCGACTACCTGCTGGAGCTGGGCATCCGGGTGCGCTACCTGCACTCCGAGGTCGACACGCTGCGCCGCGTCGAGCTGCTGCGCCAGCTGCGCCTGGGCGAGTACGACGTGCTGGTCGGCATCAACCTGCTGCGCGAGGGACTCGACCTGCCCGAGGTGTCGCTGGTGGCCATCCTCGACGCCGACAAGGAGGGCTTCCTGCGCTCGGGCACCTCGCTCATCCAGACCATCGGCCGCGCGGCGCGCAACGTGTCCGGTGAGGTGCACATGTACGCCGACAAGATCACCGACTCGATGCGGCACGCCATCGACGAGACCGATCGCCGCCGGGCCAAGCAGATCGCCTACAACACCGCGCACGGCATCGACCCGCAGCCGCTGCGCAAGAAGATCGCCGACATCCTCGACCAGGTCTACCGCGAGGCCGACGAGGACGCGGTCCCGGTCGGCGGCTCGGGCCGCAACCAGTCGCGCGGCAAGCGGGCGGCGGGGGAGCCGGGCCGGGCGAGCTCGGGGGTGGTCTCCGGGCGCGACACGTCGACGATGCCCCGCGCCGAGCTGGCCGATCTGGTCCAGCAGCTGTCCGACCAGATGATGGCGGCCGCGCGCGACCTGCAGTTCGAGCTGGCCGCCCGGCTGCGCGACGAGATCGCCGACCTGAAGAAGGAGCTGCGCGGGATGGACGCCGCCGGAGTGCGCTGACGGGATGCGCTGACCGGGTGCGCTGACGGGGCGCGACCGGGCCGCGCGGCCGGGTCCGGGGTGCTCCGGCTACCGTGAGCTGGGGTCGACCGTGCTGCGAGCCGTGTCGTGAGCCGTGCCCGAGCGCAGAGGAGGCGAACAGCCGTGACCGTGGCGTCCGCCGCCCGCACCCGGATCGAGCAGCGGGTGCTCGCGCTGCTGCGCCGGCCGCGCCGGGTCCTGCTGGTCACGGTCCCGCTGCTGGCGCTCGCGCTGGCCGGGGTCGTGGTGCACACCGGCGGTCGCCACATCGACCTGGAGGTCTACCGGTTCGGCGTGCAGGCCTGGCTGGCCGGCGGCGACCTGTACGGCCCGCTGCCGGAGACCTCGGCGCACATCTCGCTGCCCTTCATCTACCCGCCGTTCGCGGCGCTGCTGATGGTCCCGCTGGCCGCGGTGCCGTGGGTGGTGTCCTGGGTGGGCCTGCTGGCGCTGTCCACGGCGGCGCTCGGGGTCACGCTCTACGTGGTGGCCCGCGCGCTGTGGCCCGGTGGCGGCCGCGGCGGGGCGCTGTCGGTGGCCTCGATCGCGCTGCCGCTGTGCCTGCTGGTGGAGCAGGGCCGGGCGATCGACTTCGAGCACCCGGTCGAGGGCATCCAGCGGGCCACGCTGAGCCTCGAACCGATCATGCAGACGCTGGAGTTCGGCCAGGTCAACCTGCTGCTGATGGCGCTCGTCGCCGCCGACTGCCTGGTCGCGCACCCGCGCTGGCGGCGCGGTCTACTGGTCGGGCTGGCCGCGGCGGTCAAGCTGACCCCGGCGGCGTTCGTGCTGTTCTTCCTGGTCCGCCGCGACTACCGGGCGGCGGTCACGGCGGCGGTCACCGGGGCGGTGGCCACCGCCGTCGGCTTCCTGGTGGCGCCGGGGTTGTCCTGGACGTTCTGGCTGGACAACCCCACGGGTGGCGTCAGCGGCTCCCCGTTCTTCACCAACCAGACCTTCGAGGCGGTGCTGGTGCGCGCGGGCGTCGAGGGCATCCCGCGCACCGTGGGCTGGTTGCTGCTCAGCGCCGCGCTGCTGGCGCTGGCGCTGCCGATCGTCCGCCGGGCCGACGCCCCGCTGGCGCTCACGGCCACCGCGGGCCTGGCGCTGCTGGTGTCGCCGACGTCCTGGTCGCACCACTGGGTGTGGATCGCCCCGGCGCTGCTGGTCATGGCGGCCACGGCGTGGCGGCTGCGGTCGGCGGTGTGGGCCGCGGCCACCCTCGTCACCGCCGCGGTGTTCGTGCTGGCCCCGCACCAGTGGCTGCCCCGCTCCGGCGGCGTCGAGCTCACCTGGAGCGTCACCGACCAGGTCTGGGGCAGCACCTACGTCTGGTTCACGGTGCTGCTGTTCGTGCTCGCCCGGATGGGCCTGCCGAGCGGTCGCGCCGAGGAGCGGGCCCCGGAGCCGACGTCGTGAACCACGCCGAGCTCGTCGCCTACTGCCTGGCCAAGCCGGGTGCGGTGGCGGACGAGCCGTGGGAGGGCGACCTGGTGGCCAAGGTCGGCGGCAAGATCTTCGCGTTCCTGGGCAGCGGGGGCCTGGGCGTCAAGTGCGGCCGCGACGCCGACGAGGCCGCCGAGCTGCGCCTGCGCTTCCCCGACTCGGTCTCCAGGTCGGCCTACATCGGCCAGCACGGCTGGAACCGGGTCGAGCTCGACGGCGCCATCGACGACGACGAGCTGCGCGAGCTGGTCGACGCCTCCTACGACGCGATCGTCGCGAAGCTCCCCAAGCGGCTGCGCCCGGCGGCGGATCCCGGGTAGACCGCGCGCGTCCTCGACGCGCGGTCGCCCGGCTCAGGCAGTCGAGCAGCTCCTCAGCACCGCGGTGGCGCCCGGGCCGTCGAGGCGGCGGGCGCGCTCGTAGCGCGCGTCGAAGCCGTCGCCCATGGCCCGGCGCAGGTCGGCGGTCAGCGTCCGGACGTCCGGGTGGAGCGGGTCGGCCGCGCCGCGCAGGCGGTGGGCGGCGCCGAGGGCTTCGGCCGCCGCGCCGAGGGCGCCCTGGATCCGGTGCAGGGCGGCGACCGCCACCCCGGCGTCGG
>NZ_JAHDTH010000111.1 GCF_018531445.1 Pseudonocardia lacus | reverse complement strand
GGTCGGGCCGGCGGCCAGCAGCCCGGGCCCGGCTGTGCGCAGCGCGGCGAGGCAGCCGGCGCGGACGCGGGCCCCGGCCGGGTGCTCCCGGAGCCGGGCGTTGAACCCCGCCAGCAGCCGGCGCGGGGTGTCGGCGCCAGCGGGTCGGGCGAGCCGGTGGCGCAGCGCCAGGTCCGCCACCAGGCCGCCGAGCGGCGAGTCCGCCCAGACCAGGACGTCCGGTCCGGGCAGCCCGACGGCGGCGTACGCGCCGCGCAGCGCGCGTTCGGCCGCGGGCCGGTCGCAGCGGTGCGTGGACTCCGCGGCGAGTCGCCAGGACCGGGCCACCTCCTCGGCCCGCTCCGCCGCGGTCGCGCCGCCGCCGGGCACGGTCAGGTCGCCCTGGCCAGGGCCGCGTACTCGGCCGGGGTGACGCCGAACGTGGCCGCGGCGGCGGACAGCGCGTCCGGGACGTCGGCCGGGACGGGCAGCCCGAACGTCCGCCTGCGCCCGTCGCGGTCGGGGCTGGCGTTGCTGACCACCAGGATCCGGGCCGGCTGGTGGTAGAGGTCGCGCAGCCGGCCGGGCAGGTCGTAGAGCCGCAGCACCTGGCCGGGGTTGCCGGGGTCCTGCTCGTCGGGCCCGACCTGGTCCAGCCCGCCCTCGGTGACGAACCGGTCCCACCCGCGGCGCTCGATGGCGCAGCGGCGGACCTCGGAGTTGCGCTCGGTCAGGATCCGGTGCGGCCCCCAGCCCTCGCCGGTGACCAGGTCGGCGGGCACCCGCGTGCCGTGCCAGGCGTGCAGGGCGTACCCGTCGGCGTAGCCCACGGCCGGGCCGTCCGGGTGGTGCAGCCTGCCCTGCTGGTCGCGGTGCAGCGCGGTGGGGCGGTCGGTGAGCACGGCGGCGCCGCGCAGCGGCCACCACCAGCCCACGGCGCGCACGGCGGTGGCCACCGCGGCCAGCCGGGGCGAGGCGGGGAGCCCGGCGATGTCCAGCGCCCGGGTGAACAGCACCAGCCAGTACACCTCCGACCAGGGCCCGAGCTGGCGACCGTGCTCCCAGGGGAACGGGCGGCCCTCCAGCTGGGTCCACAGCTGCTCGCCGAGGCGGTGCTGCAGCCGGTCCCACAGGTCGAACGCGGGCCGGTCGACCAGCTGGAACTCGATCTGGTCGCGCAGCGGCTCCCAGAGCAGCGCCCCGAGCTCGTTCCACAGCTCGGCCACGGCCCGGTCGCCCAGGCGCTGCTCCAGCCGCCCCCGGATCCGGTCGGCGAGGCGGCGCCAGAGGTGCTCGTCGGTCTGGGCGCGCATCCCGGCGGGCAGCCGGGCCCAGGCCCGGTCGTCGAGCTGGCCCCACAGCTGGTCGGTGAGCCGGTCGCGCAGGTGCGGGCCGACGCGCTCGCCGAGCTGGTCCCACAGCCCGTCCCAGACCTCGGACCACAGCCGGGTGGGCGGGGCGGTGTGGTGGCTGAGCACGACGCTGGCCAGCGTCCCGCCGAGCGGCGAGTCCATCCAGACGATGACGTCGGGGGCGTCCAGTCCGGCGGCGCGGTACGCCTGGCGGACCGCGGCCTCGGCGGTGGGGCGGTCGCAGCGCTCGGTGGACTCCGCGACGGCGATCCAGTCGTCGCGCAGGGCGACGGTGTCGGCGTACTGCCCCACGGTCAGGCGGCCGCTGTAGCTCACCCACGGCCTTCCGACGGAGGTTCACCGACGCCGCGAGCACGGGGCCGCGGCGCCGGCAAGCCTATCCGGTTCCGGTCACCCGACGGCGGTGGTGGCGGCGGGCGGCGCGGTCGTCCCGCGGACGACGAGGCTCGTGGGCACGACGAGGGCCGGTGGGTCGCGGAACGGCTCGGCCAGCCGGCGCAGGATCATCTCGGCGGCCATGACGCCCTGGGAGTACACGGGCTGGGCCACCGTGGTCAGGTCGAACAGCTCGGCCATGTCGTGGTCGTCGACGCCGACCACCGACAGGTCCTGCGGGATGCGCAGCCCGCCCTGGCGCGCGACGTAGGCCGCCCCCATCGCCATCTCGTCGGAGGCGGCGAAGACGGCGGTCGGCGGCGGGCCGGAGGCCAGCAGCGCGTCCATCGCCTCCATGCCGCCGCGGACGGTGAACCCGCCGTCGACCTCCAGGGCCGGGTCGTGCGGGACGCCGGCCGCGGCCAGCTCGCCGCGGTAGCCGGCCCGGCGCCCGGCGGAGGCGACCGGCTCGGCCGGCCCCTCCGGCTCGCTGCCGATGTAGGCGATGCGGCGGTGGCCCAGGTCGAGCAGGTGGCGCACGGCGCACCGGCCGACCCCGTCGTCGTCGATGCGGACGCTGGCCCAGCCGGGCACCTCGGCCCCGACGACGGTGACCGGGCCGCCGACGGCCGACAGCGCGGCGATCTCGTCGGGCTCCGGGTGGATGCCCACGACCAGCACGGCGTCGACCCGCTTGCGCAGCACGTTGCCGGCGAAGGCGCGGCTGCGCTCGTCGGGGTCGACGCCGAGGCTGTAGAGCAGCACGTCGTAGCCCGCCGGGCGCAGCAGCCGCTCCGCGCTGTGCACGACCGTGGCCACGAACCAGCCGTTGACCGACGGGGCCACCACGCCGATGGCCATGTTCTGCCCGCCGGCCAGGCTGGCCGCGCTCGGTGAGGGGACGTAGTGCAGCTCGGCCGCCGCCGCCAGCACGCGCTGCCGGGTCGCCTCGGACACCCGAGGCAACCCGTGCAGCGCGCGCGAGACGGTGGCGATCGAGACCCCGGCCCTGCGGGCCACGTCCCTGATGGTCGTCACCGTGGCCCCCGCACCGGGTGACTGCGCCGATCCGCTGCTCAGCCCTTGACGCTGCCCGCGAGCAGGCCGCGGACGAAGAACCGTTGCAGGCTGAGGAACACGATCAGCGGGATGATGATCGAGATGAAGGCGCCGGCGGAGAGCAGGTGCCAGTCGGAGCCGCGGGTGCCCGACAGCTCGGCGACGCGGACGGTCAGCGGGGCGACGTCGGCCGTCCCGCCGGCGAACACCAGCGCCACCAGCAGGTCGTTCCAGACCCAGAGGAACTGGAACACGCCGAACGCGGCGATGGCCGGCTTCATCAGCGGCAGCATGATCGTGCCGAAGATGCGCACGTGTCCGGCCCCGTCGACGCGGGCCGCCTCGACCAGCTCCGCCGGGATCTCCCGCATCGAGTTGTGCAGCAGGTAGATGGCCAGCGGCAGGGCGAACGTGGAGTGCGCGATCCACACCGTCCAGAACGTGTTGTTCAGGCCGGTGCCGACGAAGATCTCCAGCAGCGGCAGCAGCGCCACCTGCAGCGGGACCACCTGCAGGGCGAAGATCGCGACGAAGAGCGTGTCGCGGAACGGGAACTTCACCCAGGCGAACGCGTAGGCCGCGATGCAGGCCAGCACGATCGGGATGATCACCGCCGGCAGCGTGATGATGATCGAGTTGACGAAGTAGTTGATCAGCGGCTGCTGACCCTCGAACAGCACCTCGTTGTAGTTCTCCAAGGTGAACTGCGGGTCGGTGAAGAACGTCCACCAACCGGTGCGCTTGACCGCGCGCTCCGGCCGGAACGACGAGAGGAGCAGCCCGAACGTCGGCAGCGTCCAGAGCACCGCGATGACGATCGCGGCCAGTGACGCCCACGGCGAGCTCAGCCGCTTCTTGGCCTCGGCCGACTTCGTGGTGGCCGCCGTGGTGATGCTGGTGGCCGGCTTGCCGGCGGGCGCGCTCTCCAGGATCGTCATCGGGCGTCCACCTTCCGCATCTGCCGGACGTTGTAGATCACGATCGGCACCACGAGGATGAACAGGATCATCGCCAGCGAGGACCCGATGCCGATGTTGAACAGCCGGAAGCTCTGCGAGTAGAACTCGTTGGCCACGACGCTGGTGCCGAACTGCCCGCCGGTCATCGTGCGGACGATGTCGAACACCTTCAGCACCCCGATGCTGATCGTGGTCAGCACGACGACCACGGCCGGGCGGATGCTGGGCAGGGTGATGTAGAAGAACATGCGCATCCCGCCGACGCCGTCGAGGCGGGCCGCCTCCATGATGTCGTCCGGGATGGCCTTGATCGCCGCGGACAGGATCGTCATCGCGAACCCGGCCTGGATCCAGATCATCACCACGATGAGCAGCAGGTTGTTCCAGAACGGGATGAGCAGCAGGTTCACCGGCTCGAACCCGAGCCAGACCAGCAGCTGGTTGACCAGCCCGATCTGCTGGATGTTCTGCTGGTTGGGCCGGTACTCGTAGACGAACTTCCAGATGATCGAGGCGCCGACGAACGAGATCGCCATCGGCAGGAAGATCAGCGCCTTGGCGAACGACTCGGCGCGGGCGCGGTCGACGAGCACGGCGTAGACGAGCCCGACGGCGGTGGCCACGAGCGGGGTGAAGATGACCCACAGGAACGTGTTGCGCAGCACGATCAGCAGCTCGGGCTGGGTGAAGATGCGCGCGTAGTTGTCGATCCCGACGAAGTTGCTGGCGCCGGCGTCGAAGAACGACTGGTAGGCGGTGCGCAGCGCGGGGTAGATCAGTCCGACCAGGAGCAGCAGCACGGCGGGGCCGATGAACGCGAAGCCCTGCCAGCGCTCGGCGCTCTTCCCCCTGACCCGGTCGGCGATGAACAGCACGAGGGCCAGCACCAGGGCGAAGAACGCCACGGCGACCACGAGCTGGATGATCTTGTCAGTGATGGTCATGCGGTCTCACCTCCGGGCACGGGAGAGAGACCGGGGGCGGGCGGCGACAGCCGCCCGCCCCCGGTGCGGGGCTACGACTGGGCGGGCCAGGACTGCTCGATGAAGGTGAGCACGTCGGTGGTGCTCTTACCGGTGATCCAGTCCGTCATGCCGGTCCAGAAGGCGGCCGAGCCGATCTCCGCGGGCATCAGGTCGGAGCCGTCGAACTTGAAGACGTTCGAGTCGTCCTGCAGGATCTCCACCGAGAGCTTGTCCACGGAGCTGGCCACGTTGGCCGCGTCCAGACCGGTGTTGGCGCTGATCCAGCCGCCCTCCGGGGTCGCCTTCGCCTTCTCGTTCGCCCACTCCGGCGAGGACAGGAACGCCTGGAACGCCTGCACCTCGGGGCGGTCGGAGAACGCCGCCACGAACTCGGCGCCGACCAGGATCGGGGTGGAGCCGCTGGTGTTGATCGGCGGCAGCGCGAACGCGTAGACCTCGCCGTTCTCCGAGACGTCGGTGCCCTCGGGGAAGTTGGCCGCGTAGAAGTTGGCCTGGCGGTGCATGTAGCAGGTCTCGTCGAGGATCGGCAGGCCGCCGTCCTGGAACGTGGTGGTGGCGATGGAGGAGACGTCGCCGAGGCCGCCGTTGACGTAGGCCGGGTTCTTCAGGATCTCGCCGATGCGGTCCAGCGCCGTCGCGACCTGCGGGTCGTTGAACGGGATCTGGTGGGCGACCCACTGGTCGTAGACGTCCGGCCCGGCGGTGCGGAGCATGACGTCCTCGAGCCAGTCGGTGAGCGGCCAGCCGGTGGCCTCACCGGAGTTGATGCCCGCGCACCACGGCTTGCCGCCGTCGGCGACGATCCGGTCGGACAGGGCGACCATCTCGTCCCAGGTCTTCGGGATCTGGTAGCCCTTGGCCGCGAAGGCCTGCGGGCTGAACCAGACGAACGACTTGACGTTGGCGCCCAGCGGGGCCGCGTAGAGGGTGCCGTCGACCGAGCCGGCGGACTTGAACGTCTCCGAGAAGTACTGGTCGACGTTCGCCGAGACGGCCTGCGGGGCCGGCTTCACCGCGCCGGTCTGCTTGACCAGCGTCTGCAGCAGGCCGGGCTGCGGGATGTAGGCGACGTCCGGCGGGTTGCCGGACTGGATGCGGACCGGCAGCTGCGCCTCGAACTCCTTGGAGCCCTCGTAGACGACCTTGGCGCCGGTGCACTCCTCGAACTTCTTGTAGGAGTCGATGTGCGGCGTGTCCTCGGGCGAGACGATCGAGGTGTAGAGGCTGATCTGCTTGCCGCTGAGGTCGCCGTACTGCGTGTAGGCCTCGCAGTCGGCGCCGCCGGCGGCGCCGCCGGTCTGGCCGCCGCCCGCGACGTTGGAGCCACCGCACCCGGCGAGCACGAGGCTCACTCCGAGCGCGGCGCTGACCAGGGCGGGAACCCGCCCTCGCCGTGTCATTGCAGACATTCGGACTCTCCGCTCCGATGGGGGACCACGGGGTTCTGCTCCGCCCGTGGATGTGAGATCCGCAATAGGAAAGCGTTTACGCAGGTCTCGGTGCAACATCAGCCGGCAACGATCCCGTAACAGCTACCATAAAGTAACTTAAGGGTGACCCTCAGTAGTGTCACTGGCCGTGAGCTGCCTCGACGTGGCAGGCTGCGCGTGCTACCCCCACTCGGATCGTCCGGCACGTTCCTGCCGGTGGAAGGAGCACAGCCATGGCCGCTGTGACCTATGACAGCGCGAGCCGGATCTACCCCGGCTCCACCCGCCCCGCCGTCGACTCGCTCGACCTGCAGATCGAGGACGGCGAGTTCCTCGTCCTGGTCGGTCCCTCCGGATGCGGCAAGTCGACCTCCCTGCGGATGCTCGCGGGGCTGGAGGACATCGACAAGGGCTCGATCCACATCGGCGGCCGCGACGTCACCCGCGTCCCCCCGAAGGACCGCGACATCGCGATGGTCTTCCAGAACTACGCGCTGTACCCGCACATGACCGTCGCGGAGAACATGGGCTTCGCGCTCAAGATCGCCGGCCAGCCCAAGTCGGAGATCCAGAAGCGGGTCGCCGACGCGGCCAAGATCCTCGACCTGGAGCAGTACCTCGACCGCCGCCCCAAGGCGCTGTCCGGCGGCCAGCGCCAGCGCGTCGCCATGGGCCGCGCGATCGTGCGCCAGCCGCAGGTGTTCTGCATGGACGAGCCGCTGTCCAACCTGGACGCGAAGCTGCGCGTCTCCACCCGCACCCAGATCGCCTCGCTGCAGCGCAGGCTGGCCATCACCACCGTCTACGTCACCCACGACCAGGTCGAGGCCATGACGATGGGCGACCGGGTCGCCGTGCTCAAGGACGGCATCCTGCAGCAGGTCGACACGCCCCGGCACATGTACGACCGGCCGGCCAACGTGTTCGTCGCCGGCTTCATCGGCTCGCCCGCGATGAACCTGCTCAGCGTCGACCTCGACGGCGACGTGCTGCACTTCGGCGGCGCCGACATCCAGGTGCCCCGCCAGGCCGCCGACGCCGTGGGCTCCACCCGCAACGTCACCGTCGGTGTTCGCCCCGAGGACATGGACGCCGTCCCCGAGGGCCAGGGCCTGGCCACCGAGGTCGACGTCGTCGAGGAACTCGGCGCCGACGCCTACGTCTACGGCACCACCGAGGTCGGTGGCGAGCGCCGGCAGGTCATCGCCCGCGTCGACGGGCGCACCCCGCCGGCCAAGGGCGAGATCCTGCACCTGGCCCCGCGCCAGGGCCACCTGCACATGTTCGCCGGCGACAGCGGCGAGCGCATCGACCTGAACTGACCCCCGGGGATCCGGTTCAGGAAAGCCACGATGCTGCCCGTAGGGGGCAGCATCGTGGCTTTCCTGAACTCAGGGGACCGGGGTCGGGAGGGCGGCGCGGAGGCGGACGGTCCCGTCGACGATCTCGGCCGACGGGCGCAGCCCGGCCCGGCGCAGCAGCCGGGTGACGCCCAGGTCGTCCGGGCGGGCGATGCCGGTCAGCTCGACCATGTCCAGCTCGACGGCCGCGTCGGCGGCCCGGCGCAG
This sequence comes from Pseudonocardia lacus, assembly GCF_018531445.1. GTDB lineage: Bacteria > Actinomycetota > Actinomycetes > Mycobacteriales > Pseudonocardiaceae > Pseudonocardia > Pseudonocardia lacus. The sequence continues at coordinate 19,655 of NZ_JAHDTH010000111.1, read as the reverse complement.
CAACGCGGTGCCCAGCCCCCTGCCCTGCCAGGCGTCCTCCACCAGCACGGCGACCCGACCGGTGGTCGCCGGGCCGGCGGGCTCCGGGTCGAGGTTGGCCAGGCCGACCGCGCTGCCGCCGTCCGCCGTCACCGCCAGCACGACGCTGCCGGGCGGTCGGCCCGCGCCGGCGCCGAGCAGCTCGTCGAGCTGGTCGTCGGGCAGCCGGGGCGCCGGGCTCAGGAACCGGGAGCGGCGGGTCTCCGGGGCGCAGCGCGCGTGCAGCGCGGCCACCAGCAGCCGGTCGTCCGGGCCCGCGGCGCGCATGCGGACCTCCGAGCCGTCGCGCAGCAGCAGGATCCGCTCGGCGTCGTCGGCGCGGGCGGGCGCGCGCATCGCCAGCTGGGCGGCCAGCTCCAGCAGGGCGGCGGCGCGGGACAGCTCGGTGGCCGTGAACGGCCAGCCGCGGCCCAGCCGCAGCTGGCGGGCGCCCACCCGCAGCGTGTGCGCGTGACCCTCGACGTCGGTCGCGGCCGGGTCGACCAGCCGGGCGCGCAGCAGCGTCGCGACCGCACGCGGGGCGCTGCCCGGGTCGGCGGCGACCATCCGGGCCAGCGCGAGCGCCGTGGTGGTCGGGTCGGACAGCTCGGTGGCGTCGGCCCGCACGAGCAGCGTGCACGGGATGCCCGCCGCGGTGATCTCGTCGACCAGGGTCGCCGGGTCGGCCAGGTCCGGGACCTTGACCAGCAGCTCGTCGGTGACCGAGCCGTCGTCGGCCGGTTCGCCGACCACGTGCAACGAGATGATGTTGCAGCCGGCGGCCCCCACCGCCGTGGCCAGCTCACCCAGCCGGCCGGGGATGTCCTCCAGCTCCACGTGCACACGCCAGAGCGCCACGTGCTCCCACCTCCTCGGGGTGACACCCAGCGTCGTCGGGCCGTGTTTCCGCGGTGCTACGACGGGATGACGTTGGCCGCGACGGGTGTGGGCCGCGCGACGCCGTCGCCGATCGTGCCGCCCTCGATCGCCCGCCGGGCGAAGCCGACCTCCGTGGCGATGTGGGCGATCGTCTGCTCGACGACCATGCTGCCGTGGCCGGCGTCGAAGCGGGTGACCTCGAAGGGCAGGTCGCCGCGCGCCGCCAGCGCGTCCAGGTAGTTGTCGACCTGGCGGATCGGGCAGCGCGGGTCGTTCTCCCCGGCCAGCACCAGCACCGGCGCCCGCACCCGGTCGACGTAGGTCAGCGGCGACGCCGCCCGGTACAGCTCGGGCCGCTCCCGCGGCGACCCGCCGAACAGCGCCCGGTCGAACGCCCGCAGCTGCTCCATCTCGTCGGCGTAGGCGGTCAGGTAGTCGGCCACCGGCACCCCGGCGATCCCGGCCGCCCACAGCTGCGGCTGCGTGCCCACCGCCAGCAGCGCCAGGTAGCCGCCCCACGACCAGCCCTCGACCACGCAGCGCCGCGGGTCGACCAGGCCGTCGGCGACGCACCGGTCGAGCACCGCGGCCACGTCGGCCAGCTCCGTGGAGCCCGGGCGGCCCTCGATGGCGTCGCGCCAGGCCGAGCCGTAGCCGGTCGAGCCCCGGTAGTTGACCTCGACGACCACGAACCCGGCGTCCACCCAGGTGGCCCGCACCGCGCTGAACCGGTCCTCGTCGGCCGCGTGCGGGCCGCCGTGCAGGCAGAACACCGCCGGCGGAGGCGGGTCGCCCGCGTCCCGCGCCGGCGCGGCGACCAGCGCGTGCACCGGTCCGCCCGGCCCGTCCGCCCACAGGTCGCGGACCGGGGCCGAGCCGGGCGCCGCCGGTCCGGGTGGCGCCAGCAGCACCGCGTCGGTGCCGTCGGGCGACAGCGCCCGCACCGACGCCGGGTGCGCGGCCGACGAGCACGTGTACTCGACGGTGCCGTCCGGGCGGACCTCGGCGTCGCCGATGCAGCCCGGCGCCACCGGCAGCTCGGTCAGCCCACCGGTCGCCAGATCGAAGCGGTGCAGCCGGGTCCGGGCCGCGTGGGTGTGCCAGACCAGCAGCGCCGCGCCGTCGGGGGTGAACTCGGCGTACAGCTCGCCGGGCAGCGCGATCGGCAGTTCGGTCTCCGCGCCCGTCGCCACGTCCCAGAGCAGCAGCTCCTCGCGCCCCCGGCGCTCGTGCACGACCAGCAGCCGCGTGTCGCCGGCGATCGGCGCGAACGACAGGGGGGACAGGCCCTTGCCCGGGCCGTCGGACTTCTCGGCCACCGCGGCGCCGTCGGCGACCCGCAGCACCCGCACGTCGGGGTGGCGGGAGTCGCCGTGCTCGGAGTGGCTGATCGCCAGCAGCTCCTCGTCCTCGGACAGCGCGCCCACCCCGGCGTCCTCGGGGTGGGAGTAGACGACCTCGGCCGGGCCGTCGCCGCGACGCACCCAGATGCGGGTGCCGTCGTCGGTCGAGGTGCCCACCGCGACCACCCGGCGCCCGATCTCCAGCCCGGCGCCGTAGCCGTCCTCGACGCCGGGCAGCGCGGGCTCCACCGGCCCCGCGCCGGCCGCGAACGGCTCGCGCACCCAGTGCCCGTACTCGTCGCCGTCGCTGTCGGCGAACCACCACACCCACTCGCCGTCCGGGGGCAGCTCGGCGTGCCCGGTGCCGCTGCGCCGGTCGGTGACCCTGCGGTGCGCATCGGTGGCGCGGTCCCACGCGTAGACCTCGGTCGTGCCGCTGGCCGTCGAGGTGTAGACGGAGCGGTCCGGGGCGTCGCGGGCCCACCGCGGGCGGCTGGTGCGCACCGCGGTGAACCGGGCCCGCCAGCGCTGCTCGCGCTCGTCGGCGAAGAGCCGGTCGGGGACGGGGGCCTCGGGGTGGTCGGTCACGGCCCGAGTATGTCGTGGGCGAGAATCACGGCCATACCCATCACACGAGCCATGACACGAGCCATGACACGCCACGTCCTCCTGCTCGGCCTGGCGCTCGCCCTCGCGCTGGTCGGCTGCTCGTCGCCGGCCCCGTCGGCGGTGCCGGCGCCCGTCGCGCCCGACGGCGCACTGCGCGTCGAGGTCGCGTTCGCCGGCGGCGCGGTCACCGGGGGCGTCGTCCGGTACGCGGTGCCGGTCGGCTCGACGGTCGAGCTCGTGGTCACCAGCGACGTCGCCGACGAGGTCCACCTGCACGGCTACGACCGCTCCGGCTTCGTCACCGCCGGCGCCAGCACCTCGATCCGGCTGGTCGCCGACCTGCCCGGCGTCTTCGAGGCCGAGCTGGAGCAGCGCGCCGTCCCGCTCGCCGAGCTCCAGGTCGGGTGAGCCCCGTGGAGGGCATCGACGCCGTCCTGCTCGACATGGACGGCACGCTCGTCGACTCCGACGCCGCCGTCGAGCGGGCGTGGATCAGCTGGTCCGCCGAGTACGGCGTCGACCCGGCCGCCGCGCTGGCCATCGCCCACGGCCGCCCCGCCGCCGCCACGGTCCGCGACCTGCGCCCCGACCTCGACGCCGCCGCCACGACCGCGGCGGCCGCCCGCCAGCTGGCCCTGCAGTACGACGACCTCGCCGACGTCGTCCCGATCGCCGGGCTGGCCGAGCTGATGGCCGCCCTCGACCGGCTCGCCCTGCCCTGGGCCGTCGTGACCAGCGCCGACCGCAGGCTCACCGCCGCCCGGCTGGGCGCGGCCGGCGTCCCGCCACCCCCGGTGCTGGTGACCGCGGAGGACATCACCGCCGGCAAGCCCGACCCCGAGGGCTACCTGGCGGCCGCGGCGCTGCTCGGCGTCGACCCCGCCCGGTGCCTGGTCGTGGAGGACGCCGAGGCCGGCGTGCTGGCCGGGCGGGCCGCGGGCGCGCGCGTCGCCGCGCTCAAGGGCGTGCCGGGCGACCTGGCCGTCGCCGACCTGGCCGACCTCGCCGGCCACCTGCTCGACGGTCGGGCGCGGAGACCGAGGTCGGAACCCTGACACCCGCGCACGGCCACCGCTCGTAGGGTTGGGGCGTGGGGGTCGGGCGGGTCGTCGGGGTGGTCGCGGTCGTCGCCGGGCTCGTCGTGCTCCTGCTGCCGGCCACCGCCGCGCCGGCCGGGGCGCACGCGGGTGGGCTGTCGTCGTCGAGCAGCGAGGCCGTCGTGCTCGCCGTGCGACCCCCGGTCCCGGGGCTCGACGTGCGGGCCGTCGAGTTCGGGGCGCGGCTGCGGGTGGACAACGGCACCGGCTCGACGGTCGTCGTCGAACCCGTGCCCGGGTCGGTCGTCTCCGGGCTGCCCACCGTCGCACCGGGCGGCACCGCGTCCTGGGCCGACCCGCGGATCACCGCGGCCGCCGCGGCGGAACGGCCCGCCGGCGACGTCTCGACGTGGGCGGTGCCGCTGCTCGTCGACGACCGGCCCGTCACCGTGCACGGCGAGCAGCGCTGGCCACCACCCCCGCCGGCCGGGCTGTGGTGGGCCGCGGCCGCGCTGGCGATGCTCGTGCCCGCGGTCGCCGGGGTGCTCGGCGCCGGGCGCCGCTGGGGGCGGTACGCGCTGGCCGGCGCGACCGCCGTGGTGATCGCGGCGCACCTGCTGCACGTCCTGGGCTCGGCCGGGGTGCCCCAGGACCAGCCCTACGCCCTCATGCTGCTCAGCGCGGCCGGGTACGCGCTGCTCGGCTGGCCGCTCGGCGCCATCGGGGCGTGGCAGACGCTGCGGGGCAGCGCCGTCGGGCCGCTGCTGTGCTGCGCCGCGGGCGGGCTGTTCGCCGTGGTCATCGCCCCGATCGACGCGTTCACGCTGGTCGACGCCGTGGTGCCGTTCTCGTGGGGCGCCGACCTCGACCGCGCGCTGGTCGCGCTGACCCTCGGCGGCGGGCTCGGCGTCGTGGTCGCCGGGGTGGCCGCGCTGCGCCGCGGGCAGTTGCCGGCCCCGACCGCCGACGCCCCGTGATCCCCGCGCACGGCATCGGTGGCGTCGAAGGGCTCCCGCTCGACGGCGAGCTCGTGCTGCAGACCGGCGGCGTGGTCGTGCTGATGTCGTTCCTGGCCGTCGCACTGCTGTGGCGCACGCCCCGGTTCAGCGGTCCGGTCGGCGGGCGCGCGCTGCCCGAGGTCCCGCCGGGCGTCCGGCTCGGGGTGCGGGCGGTGCTGCTCGTGCTGGCCGGCTACGTCGTCGCGGTCGGCTTCCTCGGTCCGCAGGACCCCGACGCCAACCCGGCCCCGCGCGCGCTCTACGTGCTGCTGTGGGTGGGTGTCGTGCCGGCGTCGCTGCTGCTCGGGCCGGTGTGGCGGGTGGCGAACCCGCTGCGGCTGCTGGCCGAAATCGTCGCCGCCGCGCTGCGGCGCACCACCCCCGCCCCGCTGCCCGCGCGCCTCGGCTACTGGCCCGGCGCGGCATGGCTGCTGGCGTTCGTCTGGCTGGAGCTGGTCCCGACCGGACGCGACACCCCGGCCGTCGTCGCGGGCGCGCTCCTCGGCTACGCCGTTGCCCAGGTGGCGGCCGGAGTCCGGTACGGGCCGGAGTGGTTCGCCCGCGGTGACGCCTTCGAGGTCTACTCGACCCTCACCGCCGCGCTGTCGCCGTTCGGCCGCCTCGACGACGGCCGCCCGGGCCTGCGCAACCCCTTCCGCGGGCTGGCCGCGGTACCGGTCGAGCCGGGCCTCGTGGCGTTCCTGGCGGTGTGGTGGGGCTCCACCGTGTTCGACGGCCTCACCGGCTGGACCGGCTGGCGGGCGCTGGCCCTGCCGGCCGCGCTCGACACCGCCGTCCTGGTGGCGACCGCCCTGGTCGTGGGGGTGCTCTACCGGCTGGCGACCGGCCGGCTCGGTGGCCGGCTCGCCAGCACGCTGGTCCCCATCGCCGCCGGCTACACCGTCGCGCACTACGCCACGCTGCTGCTCGTCGAGGGCCCGCGCGGGCTCGCCCAGCTGACCGGCCAGCCGCTCGGCGCGGTCACCGCCGTGCCCGCCCCCGGCCTGCTCGCCGGCATCCAGATCGGCGCGGTGCTCGTCGGGCACGTGGTGGCGGTGGTGGCCGCGCACGACCGCAGCGTCGAGCTGCTGCCCGTCGAGCGCAGGCTCGCCGACCAGGTGCCGCTCGTGCTGCTGATGGTCGCCTACACGATGGCCGGGCTGTTCCTGCTGGTCATCTCCTGATCCCGAGATCCGTCGAACGGCGGACGGCCGGCCCCCGCGGCCGTGACATCATCGCGCCGTGAACGAGCCGGTGCGCCCCGAGGACATGCGCATCTCCGACGCCGACCGGGAGCGCGTCCAGGACCAGCTCAAGCGGGCGCACGACGCCGGCCAGCTCGACCTGCACGAGTTCGACGAGCGGGCCAAGGCGGTGTGGGAGTCGCGCACCCGCGGCCAGCTCGCCAGGGTCACCGCCGACCTGCCGAACCTCCCCGCGCCGCGCGCCGCGGGAGAGCGCCGACCGGTGTTCTCCGACACCGGCGGCGGCATCGCGATGCGGGTGCTGACCATCGTCTTCGCCAGCCTCGCCCTGGTGAACCTGACCATCTGGGGGATCATCTCGGTCACCACCGGGCTGTTCATCCACCCCTGGTGGCTCTACGTGGCGCTGCCCCCCGCGGTCGTGCTCGGCGTGCTCTACGCCGCCGGGATCGGCCGGCCACCGCGCGAGAGGTGATCCACGCCACTGGCCGGCCGGAGATCGGCACGTAGTCTGCGGACGTGACGACGACGCCGTTGGAACGACTGCGGGCCGCGGCGGGCGGGTCGGCCCCGCTGGTGCCGGTGGCCGGGAGCCTGGGCATCACCGTCGACTCCGTCGACGAGGGCCGGATGGTCGCCACGCTGGCCCCCTCGCCCGCCGTGCTGCGCGGACCGGGCCCGGCGTTCGTGATGATCGACATGGTGCTCAGCGCGGTGGTCGCCACCGTGCTGCCCTCCGACCACGCCATCAGCACCCTGACGCTGCACTGGGCCGGTACCCGCCCGTTCCCCGACCCGGCCGGTCCGCTGGTGGCCACCGGCTCGGTCGTGCACCTGACGCAGGACAGCGCGCTCAGCACCGGCGAGCTGACCGACGCCGACGGCGAGGTCGTGGCCACGGTGACCAACCGGTCGGCGCTGCTGCCGCTGCCGCCCGGCGGGCGCGGCGGCGGACGCGCCCAACAGCCCGACCCCGTGGGCTTCGCCGCCCTCGGCCTCACCGGCGGACCGTCGCGGTGGACGGGGGTCAGCGCCCCGGCGCTGTCCAACACGGCGGGCGCCCTGCAGGGCGGCGTCGTCGCGGCCGTCGCCACGCACGCGCTCGACGCTGCGGTCGCCGCGGCCCGCCCGGAGCTGGCCGGCGCGACCTTCGACCTCGACGTCACCTACCTGCGCGGCATCCCGTCGGACGGCTCGGGCTTCGCGGTCGCCGCGCAACCGCTGCACGCCGGTCGGCGGCTGGCCGCGGCCCGCGCCGAACTGCACGACAGCGCCGGGCGCCTCGCCATCCTCGCCTCGTCCGCGCACTGGCGCGGCCGCTGACCGCAACGCCGCCCGGGCCGGTGGCGTTTCACGCAAACCAACTTCGTGACGCAGAGTCGCCAATCTCCGGCGTGTCGCGCGTGATCGTGCGCGTGTCGTCAGCCGAACAGCGGTCGAATAGCCGCGCTGACCGGTGATTCAGGCATCCTGCGGCGGGGCCCGTCGGTCGGCCCGGGTGGGAGGGCGCGCGATGACAACCGGCTACCGACCGGGACCACGAAGACCCGACCCGCTCGGCGGCCCCCCGCCCGAGACCCGGTTCGTCGTGCCCCCGCTCGTACGCCGCGGCCTGCTCGCGCTCGCCCTCATCGGGATCGGCGCCGCCGCCTTCGAGCTGTACTCCGAGCAGCACTGGAACGACCCGATCCAGCTGATCCCCTGGGGCGCGCTCGGCGCGCTCCTGCTCGCCGCCCTGCTGGTCCTGGTCCCCGGTGGCCGCGGCGTCGTGCCGGCCCGCGTCCTGGCCGTGCTCGTGCTCGGCGCCTCGCTCTACGGGGTGGTTCAGCACGTGCTGACCAACCTCGCCACCGGCCCCCTCGACCCCCGCTTCGCCGACACCTGGGCCGCGCTGCCGATCTACGAGCAGATCTGGCTGGCGGCGAGCAAGCAGGTCGGCTCGGCCCCGACACTGGCCCCCGGCGTCCTGGGCCAGACCGCGCTCGTCCTGCTGCTGGCCACGATCAGCGGCCCCCGCACCGGCCGTCACGCCTACCGCCGCTGACAGCGCCCGCCCGCCCGAACGTCAGGGGCGAGAGGTGAGGGGGTGGCGTCAGGCGGGGCCGGTGGCGCGGGGGCGGGACCCGTCACGGCACCACTGGCTCCACGAGCCGACGAACAGCCGGGCCCGGCCCAGGCCGGCGTGCTCGATCGCCAGCAGGTCGTGGCAGGCGGTGACCCCCGACCCGCAGTAGACGACGGCCTCGGGCCCCGCCCCGAGGGCGGCGAACCGGGCGCGCAGTTCCTCGGGTTCGCGGAACGTGCCGTCCGCGGCGAGGTTGTCGCCGTAGTACGCGTTGACGGCGCCGGGGATGTGGCCGGCGATCGGGTCGAGGGGCTCGGTCTCGCCGCGGAAGCGTTCGGCGGCGCGGGCATCGATCAACACCCCGCCCGCCGCGACGTGCGCGGCCACCTCGTCGATGTCGGGGAGCGCGTCCGCGGGCCATGGCCGGGGCTCGCGGTCGACGGTGGGGCGGGCGGTGGCGGGTCCGGTGGCGAGCGGGTCGGTGAACGCACCGAGGCCGCCGTCGAGCAGGCGCGCGTCCTGGCCGAGCAGGCGCAGCAGGTGGACGACGTGGGCGGCGTTGTCACCGTGCTGGCGGTCGTAGGCGATCACCGTCGCGTCCCAGCCGACGCCGAGCCCGCCGAGGGCGGCGGCGAGGTCCTCGGGGGAGGGCAGCGGGTGGCGGCCGTCGCCGGGGCGCATGGGCCGGGTCATGACCTCGTCGCGGACCAGGAGCACGGCCCCCTCGACGTGCCCGGCCGCGAACGCCGCCTCCGCCGACCCCCGGTCGCCCGGCTCGACGTGCAGCAGCACGGCACCCGGTGGGAGCCGGTCCGCGGTGGTGGCCGTGAGGATCGGGTCGGTGCTCGGGGCGGGCATGGGGGGAGTATCGGCCATCGTGGGGCACGGCCGTCGCCGTGACGGCGTCCTGGGCACACGTCGCAGCCCTGGACGTGTTCTCGCAGCCCGCCGGCGGGCTGCGAGAACACCCCTGACGCTGCGCGGACGCCACCACCTCTGTGCGTCACCGTGCACATCACGAGGTTCCCGGCGCCCCGCCGGTCGCGCGCGCAACACCGGCGTTGACCCTCCCCCGGGGGGAGGCCCCAGGATCACCGCCGTGCGCAACCTGCTGTCGATCGGCACGCTGTCCAACGCCTCCCACCTGTCGGTGAAGGCGCTGCGCCGCTACCACGAGATCGGCCTGCTGGTGCCGGCCGCGGTGGACGCGCGCACCGGGTACCGGGGCTACTCGGTCAGCCAGATCACCGAGGCCCGGATCATCCGCAGGCTGCGGGAGCTGGACGTGCCCCTCGACGACATCGCCCGGATCCTGCGCGAGGGCGATCCGGCCACCACCGCGGCGGTGCTCGGCGAGCACCGGGCCCGGATGAAGCTGCGGCTGGAGGAGACCGAGCGGATCGTCTCCGACCTGCAGCGGCTGGTCGACGAGCCGACCGACCTGCACCGGGTGCTCGTGCACGAGCGCTGGCAGCGCGCCGAGCCGATCGTGCGGATCGACACCCGCACGTCGTGGGACGACCTGGCGGAGTTCTTCGCCGTCGCCTACCCCCGGCTGGCCGCCCACGTCGCCCGCCACGGTGGGCGGGTCGTCGGCCCGTCGGGCGCCTCCTACGGCTCGGGGCAGGGCATCGACCTCGACGACGTCGCCGTCTCGGCGTGGCTCGCGGTCGACGGTCCGCTGCCCGCCGACCCGGCCGCCGGCGTCGTCCCCGACCGGCTGCCCGAGACCCGGCTCGCCGTCGCCCTGCACGTCGGCGCGTTCGCGGACATGACCGCCACCTACGGCGCCGTCGGCGCCTGGGTGGCCGAGCACGACCGGGTCGTCACCGGCCCGCTGCAGGAGCTGTACCTGGCCGGGCCGCCGGAGGTCACCGACCCGGACGCCTGGCGCACCGAGGTGGGCTGGCCGGTGGCCCCCGCCGCGGACCCCACCCCCGATGAGAGGAACCGACCATGACCGCCACCCTGGCCAGCATCACCGTCGACTGCGACGACGTCGAACGCGTCGCCCGCTTCTGGGCCGCCGCGCTCGACCGCAAGCTCGGCGAGGACCCGACGCCCTACTTCGCCTCGCTGGCGCCCGCCGAGCCCGCCCAGCCGATCTGGATGTTCCTCAAGGTCCCCGAGCCGAAGACGGCCAAGAACCGCGTCCACCTCGACCTGACCGCCCCCGACCGCGACGCCGAGGTGGCGCGGCTGGTCGAGCTGGGCGCGACCAGGATCCGGGAGGTCACCGAGCACGGCATGTCCTGGGTGGTCATGAACGACCCGGAGGGCAACGAGTTCTGCGTCGCCCGGGCCTCCGACCACTGACGCCCCCGCCTGACCCGTCCCGGTGACATCCCCGGGCGCGTCCCGGCCGGTGTCGTACCCTGGTCGGGTGACGGAGCGCGTCGAGCTGGAGATCGACCCGGGTACGGCGGCGTACCTGCGGGGTCGCGCCGGCCGCCGGGGTGGGTCGCTGGAAGCGGTGGCGGTGCGCGAGTTGCGCCGGTTGGCGCTGGCCGACTCGGCCGAGAAGACGTTCCGCTGGTTCGCCGAGCACCACCCGACGTTCTTCGAGGACGCCGAAGCCGAGCGAATCGCCGCGGGACTGTACTGACGCGTGCCAGGATCTCGCCGTGCACCGCGGCGAGATCTGGACCTACCGGCCAGCGCTGCCCCGGCCGGGGCAGGCGCTGCTGCGGCTGATCCTGAGCACCGACGGCTTCAACGACGACCCCGACCGGCCCGTCGTCATCGGCGCCCAGGTCGTGGGCCATGACCCCGGCGGGCTGCTCAACGTGCGCCTGGGCGAGCAGGGCTGGGTGTCGCTGCCGACGATCGAGGCCGTGCTGCGCTCCCGGCTGGACCTGTGCGTGGGCGAGGCGACGGCGGAGCAGATGTCCGCCGTCGCCGCCGCGCTCAGCGCCATGCTGGACCTCGGGTAGAGGGGTCAGGACCCGACGAGGTCCTTCCGCTCGGTGTCGTCGCGGGTCATCCGCCTGCGCACCACCGGGACCACCAGCAGCGCCACGATGATCAGGTAGATCGCGATCGACAGCGGTGTGGAGACCAGCGTCGCCCAGTCGCCGTCGGCGATCTGCAGTGCCCGGCGCAGCTGCAGCTCGGCGTCCGGGCCGAGGATCACCCCGATGATCGCCGGCAGCACCGGCAGCCCGTAGCGGCGCATCAGGAACCCGACCGCCCCGATCACCAGCAGCACCACCAGGTCGACGGGCTGCCCGCTCACCGCGTACGCGCCGACGCAGGCGAAGAACAGGATCCCGGCGTAGAGGTAGGGCCGCGGGATGCGCAGCAGCCGCGCCCACAGCGGGGCCAGCGGCAGGTTCAGCGCCAGCAGCAGCACCAGCCCGATGAACAGGCTGGCGATCAGCGTCCAGACCAGCTCGGCCTCGTTGACGAACAGCAGCGGCCCGGGCTGGATGCCGAACTGCTGGAACGCGGCCAGCATGACCGCGGCGATCGCCGTCGTCGGCAGGCCGAGGGTCAGCATGGTGGCCAGTGTCCCGGCCGAGGACGCGCTGGCCGCCGACTCCGGTCCGGCGACGCCCTCGATGGCGCCGGAGCCGAACTCGTCCTTGTGCTTGGAGAGCCGCCGCTCGGCCACGTACGACAGGAACGTGGGCACCTCGGCGCCGCCGGCCGGGATGGCCCCGAACGGGAACCCGATGAACGGCCCGCGCAGCCACGGCTTCCACGTCCGCCGCAGGTCATCGCGCGACAGCCACGGCCGCCCGACCGGGATCGGCGCCTGCGCGGTGCGCCGCAGGTGCGCGGCCACCCACAGCGCCTCGCCGATCGCGAACAGCCCGACCGCGACGATCACCACGTCGATGCCGTCGGCCAGCTGCGGGACGCCGAACGTGAGCCGGGCCTGCCCGGTCAGCGCGTCGAGCCCGACCAGGCCGATGGTGAGCCCGATGGCCAGCGAGGCGAAGCCGCGGACCCGGGAGCTGCCCAGCACCGAGGTGACCGCCACGAACGCCAGCACCATGACGGCCAGGTAGTCCGGGGCGCCGATGTCCACGGCCACGGTGGCGACCAGCGGGGCCAGCACGACCAGCCCGATCACCCCGATCATCCCGCCGACGAAGTGCCCGACGGCCGCCGCGGCCAGCGCCTGGGCGCCGCGGCCCGATCTGGCCATCGGGTTGCCCTCGATCGCCGCGACCACCGACGCGCTCTCGCCGGGGGTGTTGAGCAGGATCGAGGTGGTCGAGCCGCCGAACATCGCGCCGAAGTAGATGCCGGCGAACAGGATGAACGCGCCGGTGGGGTCGAAGGCGTAGGTCACCGGCAGCAGCAGCGCCACCGCCATCGCCGGGCCGATCCCGGGCAGCACGCCGATCGCGGTGCCCAGCAGCACGCCGAGCGCGGCGAACAGCAGGTTGACCGGGGTCAGCGCGTTGCCGAAGCCGTCGAGCAGGGAGCCGAGCACGTCCATCAGAACACCCCCATCAGCGGACCGCCGGGCAGGTCGACGCCCAGCAGGGCGTCGAACACGACCCAGGTGAGCAGCGAGACCGCGGACGCGACGAGCAGGTCGCGCGGGAAGGATCGGGCGCCCAGCACGTACGCGGCGCCGTAGAACAGCCCGGCCCCGGTGAGCGGCCAGCCCAGGATCGGGATGAGCAGCGCGGCGGCCACCACGATCCCGGCGAGCGCGCCGACCGAGCGCAGGTCCGGCGGCGTGCCCAGCTCGACGTCCTCGCCGGCCTCGGCCTCGCCGTGGCCGCCGCGCAGCACGTCGACCGCGAGGAGCGCGGCCAGCACCAGCAGGCCGATCCCGAGGACCGTCGGCACGGCGTGCGGGCCGAGCGGGTCGGAGTCGCTGCCGGCGTCGGTCCCGAGCAGGCTGTCGACCAGGACGAGCACCCCGGCCAGCGCCAGCAGCGCGCAGACGCCCAGCTCGGAGCGCGCACGCCACCAGTCCCGGTCGAACCGGGCCGGCTCGGGCGCCGGTCGTTCGGTGACCCTCATGACGCCAGCCCCAGCCCGCGCAGCACGTCGGCGACGCGGTCGTTCTCCGCGGTCAGGAAGGCGCCGAACCCCTCGCCCGGCAGGAACGCGTCGGTCCAGCCGTTGCGCTGCAGCGCCTCGGTCCACTGCGGGGTGCCGCGCAGCGCGGTGAGCAGGTCGACCAGCTCGGCGCGCGCCTGCTCGTCCAGGTCCGGCGGGGCGACGACGCCGCGCCAGTTGGTGAACTCCACGTCCACGCCCGCCTCCCGCAGGGTCGGTGCATCGAGGCCGGCGACCCGCTCGCCGGCGCTGACCGCGAGCACCCGCAGCTCGCCCGCGGCGATCTGGTCGGCGTACTCGCCGACCCCGGACACCCCGAACGCCACCTTGCTGCCCAGGATCGCGGCCAGCAGCTCGCCACCGCCGTCGTAGGCGACGTAGTTGACGTCCCGCGGGGCCAGCCCGATCGCCTGCGCGATCAGCATCGGGGCCAGGTGGTCGGGGCCGCCCGGGCTGGAGCCGCCGCCGACCGGCACGCCGCCGGGGTCGGCCTTCCAGACGGCGATGAGGTCGTCCACGCTCCGGTACGGCGAGTCGTCGGCGACCACGACGACCTCGCTCTCCTCGGTCAGCCGGGCGACCGGGGTGACGTCGGCCAGCTTGGCCGGCGAGTCGTTGGTGAACACCGCCCCGACCACGCCCAGCCCCATCGACATGACGAGCCGGTCGTTGCCGCTCTCGGTGACGGTGCGGCCCAGCCCGACGGTGCCGCCCGCCCCGGGCAGGTTGAACACCTCGACCGAGCCGGTGAGCCCGGAGTCCTCCAGCGCGGTCGCCGCGGTCCTGGCGGTCAGGTCGTAGCCGCTGCCGGGCGAGTTGGGCACCAGGATGCGCAGCCCGCGCACCTGGGAGCCGTCCCCGCCGCCGCCGGCCGCGCCGATCAGCGGCGGCACCAGCAGCAGCGCGGCCACCGCCGCCACCGCCGTCAGCACTTGTCCGATGCGCACTCCGCACCCCTCCCCGTCGAGGTCGTGGCGGCAACTATGCGGTCGGGCGGGTGCGCTGTCGCGCTATCGACCGCAAACGTCGTTGTGGTCGTTGTGGTCACGCGATGTGGCGGCCGCCACGTGGGACGCTCTCGGCGTGGGAGCGCGGACGCTGGCGCGGCAGTTCCTGACCTGGCAGCTGGCCGTGGTCGCGCTGCTGCTGCTCGCGGTGGCCGGGGTGGCGGCCGTGCAGCAGAGCGCGGCCTTCACCGAGACGCAGGGGCGGCGGATGCTGTCGCTGGCCGAGAACGTCGCGGCCACCGCGGGCGTGCGGGCCGGCCTGCAGGCCCGGCTGCACGACCCGCTGCCGGCGTTCGCGGCCGGCGCGATGAGCGTGTCCGGGGCGGACGGGGTCACGATCGTCGACGCCGACGGCGTGGTCCGCGCCGCCGCCGACCCCTCCGACGTCGGCACCCGCTACCCGGTCCCGGAGGGCGCCGCCCCGGGGCGCGCCTGGGTGGGTGACGTGGACGGGTCGGTGCTGGCCATGGTCCCGGTGATCAGCGACCGGGGGCGGGTCGTCGGCGCCGTCGTCGCCAACGCCGAGATCCCGTCGCTGCTCGCCACGCTGACCGCCGCGCCGGCCCCGGCGGCCGCGCTGCTCGGGATCGCGCTGGTGCTCGGCGTCGGCGGCTCGTACCTGCTGGCCCGCCGGGTGCGCCGGCAGACGCTCGGGCTGGAGCCCGCCGAGATCGTCGAGCTGGTCCAGCAGCGCGAGGCGATGCTGCTGGGGGTCAAGGAGGGCGTGGTCGGGATGGACAGCGCGCACCGCATCACGCTGATCAACGCGGCGGCCCGGGAGCTGCTCGACGTCCCGGCCGACGTCCGCGTCGCGGACCTCGACGACCGCCTGCGCGAGGTGCTCACCGGCGCGGTCGCCGGGGAGGACCAGGTGGTGCTGCGCGGCGACCGGGTGCTGGTGCTCAACCGGATGGCCGTGGACGTGCACGGCGCGCCGGTCGGCGCGGTGGTGACCCTGCGCGACCGCACCGAGCTGGCCACCCTGGAGCACCGCCTCGACGCCTCGCGCCACGTCACCGACACGCTGCGGGCGCAGGCCCACGAGTTCACCAACCGGCTGCACACCATCGCGGGGCTGGCCGAGCTCGGCGAGTACGACGAGGTCCGCCGGTTCGTCGCCGACGTCGCGCAGGGCAGCGAGGGCTGGCAGCGCGAGGTCGGCGACCGGATCGGCGACCCCGCGGCGGCCGCGCTGCTGGTGGCCAAGGCCAGCCTGGCCGCCGAGCGCGGCGTGCAACTGCGGCTGGTGCCCGACGCCCGGATGGCCGCGGTGCCCGGCGACGCGACGCTGTCCACCGACCTGGTCACGGTGCTGGGCAACCTCGTCGACAACGCGCTGGACGCGGTGGCCGCCACCCCGGCCCCGCGCTGGGTCGAGGTGGGCGTGGACGACGGGGTGCGGGTCCGGGTGCGCGACTCCGGGCCCGGCGTCGGGGAAGGGCTGGCGCAGGAGGTGTTCCGGCGGGGGTTCACCACCAAGGCCGCCGCCGAGGGGGAGCGCGGGCTGGGGCTGGCCCTGGCCCGGCAGGTGTGCCTGCGCCGCGGTGGGCGGATCACCGTGCACAACGACCCGGCCGACGGCGCAGGCGCGGTGTTCACCGCCGAGCTGCCGGTGCGCGCGTGATGCGGGTCCTGGTCGTCGACGACGACTTCATGGTCGCCCGGATCCACAGCGCCTACGTCGAGCGGATCGCCGGGTGCGCCGTCGTCGGGGTGGCGCACAACGGTGCCCAGGCCGTCGCACTCGCCGGCGAGCTGCGCCCCGACCTCGTGCTGCTCGACGTCTACCTGCCCGACACGTCCGGTCTCGACGTGCTGCGCGCGCTGCGCACCGGCGCGCCGCACGACCCGTTCGTGCTGGTCATCACGGCCGCCGACGACCCGGCGACGGTCACCGCCGCGCTGCACGGCGGCGCCACCCACTACCTGGTCAAGCCGTTCGACGCGCGGGCGCTGCGCGAGCAGGTCGAGCGGGTGGAGCGGATCAGGGCCCGGCTGTCCGGGCTGGATCGGGCCGGCCAGCACGACATCGACACCGTCTTCGGGGGCCCGCACGGCGCGGCGACCACCCGGCTGCCCAAGGGACTCACCGAGCCGACCGCAGAGCTCGTCGAGCGGGTGCTGCGCGGGCACGACGGCGACCTGTCGGCCAGCGAGTGCGCGGAGCTGGCGGAGCTGTCGCGGGTGAGCGCGCGGCGCTACCTGGAGCACTTCGTGGCGGTCGGCACGGCGACCGTCCGGCTGCGCTACGGCGGCACCGGGCGTCCGGAGCGGCGGTACCGCTGGGCGGGATGACCCCCGCAGAAAGTGCGACACTTGTTCAGATAGTTCTGGACGAGGGGGAGCTCATGGTGTGGGTGCTGCTGGCCGGGGCCATCGCCGCCGAGGTGACGGCGACGATCAGCCTGCGGCTGTCCGAAGGCTTCTCCAGGCCGCTGCCGTCGGTGATCGTGGTCGTCGGCTACGTGACGGCGTTCTGGCTGCTGAGCCTGGTCCTGCAGCGCGGGATGGCGATCGGCGTGGCGTACGCGGTGTGGGCGGCGGCCGGCGTCGCGCTCGTCGCGCTGGTCGGGGCGCTGTTCCTGGGCGAGACGTTGACACCGGTCCAGATCGGCGGGCTGGTCGCGGTGATCGGCGGCGTGGTCGCCCTCGAACTGGGTGCGGCGCACTGACCGCGACCGACGGGCGCGTCGAACGCGGCAGGCGCCGGCGCGAGCAGCTGATCGAGGCCGCGCTGCGGGTCGTCGAGCGCGAGGGGGTCGGCGCCGTCACCCACCGCGCGGTCGCGAAGGAGGCCGGGGTCGCGCCCACCGCCGGCACCTACCACTTCCCGACCGTCGACGACCTGCTGGTCGCGGTGATCACCGCGGGCGCCGAGCGGTTCGCCGCCGGGGCGCGCGAGCGGATGGCCGACGACGGGGCCACGCTGGCCGATCTCGCCGGGCTCGCGGCGCGCTACCTGCGCGAGGAGCGGGGCCGGGCCGTCGCCGAGTACGAGCTGTACCTGCTGGCCGCCCGCCGTCCGGCCCTGCGCCCCGCCGCCCGGCTGTGGGGCGACCTGCTGGCCGAGCTGCTGGCGCGGTGGTGCGACGACCCGGCCGCGGTCCGGGCCGCCGTCGCCGCCTGCGACGGACTGATGCTGCAGGGGCTGATCGCCGAGCGGCCACCGACCGCCGGGGAGATCGAAGCGGTCCTGCGCGACACCCTGTCGTGACCGGGTATCGCGTCGGGTGGTGCCCTCTTCGCAGAGTCTGCATGGTCTTCGCAGGGTCCGTGGCGCCTGCGAAGTCCCCACCACCCCTGCGAAGACGACCCCGCCGCCCGGCCCCCGGTGCTCGCAGCGGGCCGGCGGGTTGCGGCGGCGGCGCTGGGTCTGCGAGGTGGCAGGGGTCCGGGCGGAAAAGGGCGTCCGGCTACCGGCAGGCCAGGACGGCCTGCCACAGGTTCGCCGCCCGCGGGTCGGGCGGGCTCTCGACCACCTTGTTCATCACGTAGCCGAACGCCAGCCCGCTGCCGGGGTCGGCGAAGCCGATGGAGCCGCCGCGGCCCGGGAAGCCGAACGCGGTCGGGCTGTACCAGAACGTCCCGGGGGCGGGCAGGCCGAACCCGAGCCCCACCCGGAACGGCCCCCCGATGACGACGTCGGTGCCCGACCGCTGCTCGGCCACGGCCGCCGCCAGGTGCGACTCGTCGAGGATGCGGTGGCCGTCGACCTCCCCGATCAGCGCGGCGTAGAACCGGGCCAGCGAGCGGGCGGTGGTGGTGGCGTTGCCGGAGGGCAGTTCCGCGGCCCACGCGGCGGGGGTGCCGTGGTCCAGTGCGGGGGTGATGACCTGGACCGACCGCCGCGCCAACGAGGTGGGATCGACCCAGACGGCCAGCGCCTCGCGCATCGGCTCGGGCAGCGCGGTCAGGTCGGTCGCGGACAGGGCGTCCCAGTCGACCGGGTCCTCGACGAGCCGGCTGACCCGGTGGTGCTCGCGTTCGGGGAGGCCGATGTGCAGGTCGAGGTCGAGCGGGGCGGCGATCTCCTCGGCGAGGTACCGGCCGATCGTGCGTCCGGTGGCGCGCCGCATGACCTCGCCGACGAGGAAGCCGTAGGTGAGGCCGTGGTAGCCGCCCCTGGTGCCGGGTTCCCACACCGGGCGCTGCGCGGCCAGCGCCTCGACCACCGGCTCCCAGGCGATCGCCTGCCGCGGCGTCACCGGGGTGTCCAGCACCGGGAGTCCGACCTCGTGGGTGAGCAGCCGGCGCACCGGGACCTCGGCCTTGCCGGCGGCCGCGAACTCCGGCCAGTACTTCGTGACCGGCGCGTCCAGGTCGAGCTCGCCGCGCTGGGCGGCGAGGTTGGCGCAGGCGGCGACCACGCCCTTGGTCGTCGAGTAGACGACCTGCAGGGTGTCGCGCTGCCAGGGGCGTCCGGTGGCGGGGTCGGCGAGGCCGCCCCACAGGTCGACGACCGGTTCGCCGTGCAGGTACACGCCGACCGCGGCGCCGACCTCGCCGTTCTGCTCGAAGTTGGCCGCGAAGGCCGCGCGCACCGGTTCGAATCCGGGCGCGGTGGTACCGCCGATCTCGGGCATGCGTCATCGCCTCTCGTGCGGGATGGGGAGCGGGGAGGGGAGTTCAGTCGCGCCACTTGCCGAGCAGCCAGGCGGCGACCTCGGCGCGGGTCATCTCCGGGTATTCCTCCTGGAAGACGTCGAGCGTGCTCAGGGCCTCGTGCTCAGTGAGGCCGCGGGCGAACGCCTCCCTCATGTACTCCTGGTGGGACGCCGACGGCCGTCCGCCGCCCGTGCCGCGTCCCGGCAGGCCGTTGCGCCACTGCACGACTTCCTCCAGCCGGTCGGGCCGCCAACCGGGTGCCCCGTCGATCTCGACGTCGGGCTCGGGGAAGGGGTGGTCGGAGCCGGCGGGGTGGCGCGAGCGCCACTTGTGCACCGCATGCCGGGTGACGCCCAGCGCCTCGCCGATGCCGACGACGCCCAGGTACCGCTCCGCCATGGGGCTCCGACTCGTCCGGACCGACCTGCGCTGCCGGCCCAGGAGTACCACGCCGACCCGGGTCCCGGGCGACGGCCTCATCACTTCGTCTCTTGCAGAGACGACGTTAGCGGTCGCACGCAATCATCGTCAACGGTAGAGACGAAGTTCTTCGGGTGGACGGTCGTCGCCCGGACCGGCAAGGTGGACAATCGGTCGGGTAACGGACCGGCCGCCTCAGGTGATGAACCAGCGCCCCGCCCTCGCCGCGACTCACCCGGAAGGTCGTCATGACGCGTCCGTTCGCCAGCCGAGCCGATCGGCGCCGCGGCGGACGTCGCCCCGGGCGCGGCGACCACCGCGCCGGCACCGAGCGGGCGGTCGTGATCGGGCCGACCCCCCGCGGTGAGGTCGGCCGCCGCCCCGACCCGCCCGAGCGCGCCGACGACGGTCGCGACGCCGGCGGGCCACCACGGACCCGGGCGG
>NZ_JAHDTH010000110.1 GCF_018531445.1 Pseudonocardia lacus | reverse complement strand
CTGCCGGCCGGGCCGCGCCGGCGCACCCCCGGGCTGCGCCGCGGCGAACTGGCCGCGCTGGCCGGGGTGAGCGTCGAGTACCTGACCCGGCTGGAGCGCGGGCGCGACCGCAGGCCCTCGCCGCAGGTGCTGGCGGCACTGGCGGCCGCGCTGCGGCTCGGCGAGGACGAGCACGTGCACCTGATCCGGCTGGTCAAGGCGGTGGACGGGGGCCCGGCGGAGGCGGGCGGGTGCACCGCCGCGCCGCTACCGGAGGTGCGCGCGGGGCTGCGGGCGCTGCTGGACCGGCTCGACCCCGACCCCGCGCTGGTGGTGGACCGGGTCGGCACCGTGCTGGCCTGCACGTCCGGGTTCCGGGAGCTGGCCGGCCCGCTGGGGCTGCTCGACGCCGACTGCCTCGCCCGCGCCGTGCTCGTCGACCCCCGGGCGCGCACCGCCTTCCCCGAGTGGGACGTGGTGGCCGACGAGTGGGCGGTGCGCGTGCGGGCGGCCGCCGACCTGGGTGATCCCCGGGCCGCGGCACTGGCCGCCCAGCTCGCCGTCTCCCCCGGCTTCCCCGCGCGCTACGCCGCGGCGACCCGGGTGCCGCGCTGGTCGGGGACGGAGCGATGGGCGCACCCCACCCTCGGCGACCGGGAACTGGGCTACGAAGCACTGGAGGTCCCGGGCACAGCCGAGCACCGCCTGCTCGTCTACCGCCCAACCCGACCGTCGAGAACGAACTTGTCGTGATCGTTTCGCCCTGTTGATCACGACAAGTTCGTTCTCGACGGGGCGGCACCGATGAGTTCCGGGCGCCGGCCCGGTCGACCCCGGGAGACGACTCGACCGGGGGGGCCGAATGCAGACCGTGCGGATCGATGACGGCGCCGAGCTGTGCGTCGACGTCCAGGGGGACGGCGCGGCGCCGCTGCTGCTGCTCGGCGGGGCGACGTGGTCCATGGACTGGTGGGACGACGAGCTGTGCGCCCGCTTCGTCGCGCGCGGCCACCGGGTGATCCGCTACGACCCGCGCGACACCGGGCGCTCGACCGCCTACCCGCCCGGTGCGCCGGGCTACACCGCGACCGACCTCCGCACCGACGCCGTCGCCGTCCTCGACCACCTGGGCGTCGGACGGGCCCACGTGGCCGGGCTGTCGATGGGCGGCGGCATCGCCCAGGAGCTCGCGGCCCGGTTCCCCGATCGGGTCGCCTCCCTCACGCTGATCTCGACGAGCCCGACGGACCCCTCGGTCACCGGCCTGCCCGGACCGACGCCGCGGATCACGGAGCTGCCCGAGCCGGACGAACCCGACTGGACCGACCCCGCGGCCGTCGTCGAGTACGTCGTGGAGGCCGAGCGGCCCTACGCCGGCCCGGGCAGCTTCGACGAGCGGTGGGTGCGCGCCACCGCCACCCGGGCGGTCGGCCGCAGCCGCGACATGCGCAGCTGCCTCACCAACCACTTCGCGGTGATCGGCGGCGACGACAGCCCGCCGGTGCCGCTGGCCGACCTGGCCGGCGTGCCGACGCTCGTCGTGCACGGCACGGCCGACCCGCTGCTGCCCGTCGAGCACGGCCGGGCACTGGCCGCGGGCATCCCGGACGCCCGGCTGCTGGAGCTCACCGACGTCGGCCACCAGCTGCCCCCGCCGCGCACCTGGGACCAGCTCGTCGAGGCGATGGTCGCCAACCGGGACCGGGCGGTGGCGCGCCGCTGATCGGGCGGCGGGACCGTCAGGACGGGCCCGACACCCGCACCGGGTTCGCCGCGGCGCCGTCCGTGCTCAGCAGCACGACCGTGGCGCCGTCACCGACACCGGCCGCGGCCAGCGCCGCCCGCCGATCGGGCTCGCCCACCAGCGCCGAGCGGGCCCCGGCCAGGGCCGCCGCCCCGCACGGCCCCGCGGCCACGCCCAGGTCGCGCAGGTCGGCGGCCGCGGCGCCGGTCTCGTCGTCGGTCACCGCGACGGCCGCGTCGAGCCCGTCGCG
This sequence comes from Pseudonocardia lacus, assembly GCF_018531445.1. GTDB lineage: Bacteria > Actinomycetota > Actinomycetes > Mycobacteriales > Pseudonocardiaceae > Pseudonocardia > Pseudonocardia lacus. Next base: position 25,862 of record NZ_JAHDTH010000110.1, on the reverse strand, counting down.
CAGGACCGGCCAGGCCAGCCCGGAGACCGTGCCGCAGTTCAGCCCGGCCATGATCGTGGTGCCGGTCGCGACCGCGACCGGGCGCCCCGCCACCAGCGCGGCGAGCACGCACGCGGCGGTCCCGGGTTCCACGCCCAGCACGGCCGCTCCGCCGAGGGCCCGCTGGTGCGCGACCGCGGCCTGGGCCAGCGACCCCACCCCCATCGGCACGACCACCAGGTCGGCCGGGCCGCCCAGCTGCTCGTCGATCTCCCCGAACAGCGTCGAGTAGCCCTGCACGATCCAGCCCGGGATCTCCTCGTAGCCGGGCAGCGCGGTGTCCTGGACCAGCACGGACCCCGGCTCGGCGGCCAGCTCGGCGGCGTGGCCGACCGCGGTGTCGTAGTCGCCGGTCAGCTCGGTGACCTGGGCGCCCTCGTCGACGATGGCGGCCACCGCCGCCCGGTGCACCCCGGCCGGGACCACGACGTGCGCGCGGTGCCCGCGCAGCCGGGCGGTGCGCGCCACGGCCCGGCCGTGGTTGCCGTCGGTCGCGGTGACCAGGCGCAGCCGCCCGCCGTCCGGGCGGCCGGCGAGGATCCGGTCGACGGCCCACGAGGCGCCCAGGATCTTGAAGGCGGGCAGGCCGAGGCGGGCCGACTCGTCCTTGACGAGCACCCGCCCCACGCCCAGCTCGGCGGCCAGCGCCGGCAGCTCGGTCAGCGGGGTCGGCGCGTAGCCGGGCAGCGCGGCGTGGAAGGCGCGCACCTCGGTCGGCGCCGGGGTGCAGCGCAGGCGGCCGGCGGCCGGATTGGTGAACCAGGTCGGCGGGGGCATGCCCGCCACCCTGTCAGGAGTCGAAGTCCACCGTCACCACGCCCGACACGGGCCGCGTCTGGCAGGTGAGCACGAACCCGGCCGCGACCTCGTCGTCCTCCAGCGCGAAGTTGCGCCGCATGGTCACCTCGCCGTCGGTCACCTTGGCCCGGCAGGTGCCGCAGACCCCGCCCTTGCAGGCGAACGGCAGGTCGCCGCGCACCTTCTGGGCGGCGTCGAGCACGGTCTCCGCGCGGGGCAGGGTGAGCGTGGTCGAGCGGCCGTTCAGCACGACGGTGACCTCGCTGGTCTCCCCCTCGACGACCTCGTCGGGGCGGACCAGCTCCGGCGGCGGCTCGTCGACGTAGAACAGCTCGCGGTGCACCCGCGCGCGCTCGACGCCGAAGCCGGTCAGCACCTCGAGTGCGGCCTCGGTCATGCCCAGCGGCCCGCACAGCCACCAGTGGTCGACGTCGCCGACGTCGACGAGCGCGCCCAGCAGCGTGCGCAGCTTGTCCGCGTCGAGCCGGCCGGAGAAGATCTCGGCCTCCATCGGTTCGCGCGACAGCACGTGCAGCAGGTGCAGCCGGGGGCCGTGGGCGTTCTTCAGGTCGGCCAGTTCCTCGGTGAACATCACCGTGTCGGTGCGCCGGTTGCCGTAGAGCAGGGTGACGCGGGTGTCCGGGTGCGCGGCCAGCACCGAGGCCGCGATCGACAGCACGGGCGTGATCCCGGAGCCGGCGGCGACCAGGCCGTGGTGGCTGCCCGGGGCGACGTCCGGGGTGAACGAGCCGGCGGGCGGGGCCACCTCGACGGTGTCGCCGGGTTCGAGCCGGTCGACCAGCCACTCGGAGAACAGCCCGGTGTCGACCCGGCGCACGCCGATCCGCGGGGGCGCGCCGGCCGGCGCGCAGATCGAGTACGAGCGGCGCTCCTCGGTGCCGTCGTGCTCGAGCCGCAGCGTCAGGTACTGGCCGGGTCGGAACGCGAAGTCCTCGCGCAGCTCGTCGGGCACGTCGAAGGTGACCGCCACGGCGTCGTCGCAGAGCCGCTCGACGTCGGCCACCCGCAGGGTGTGGAACCCCGATCGGGCCCGGGTGACCAGCTCGGTCGTCGGAGCCGCCATCAGGTCCCCCTCAGATCTCTTTGACGTGCTCGAACGGCTCCCGGCACGCCGTGCAGCGGCGCAGCGCCGTGCACGCGGTGGGGCCGAAGCGGGACAGTTCCTCGGTGGCCGGCGAGCCGCAGCGCGGGCAGCGCACGACGGCGGTCGGCGCGCTGAGCGCCAGCGGGATCGGGCCGGCGGCACGCGGCGGCACGCGCCCGGGCGGGGCGATGCCGTGCTCGGCGAGCTTGGCCAGCCCGGCGGGCGAGATCCAGTCGGTGCTCCACGCCGGCGACAGCACCGTGCGGACCTCGACCCGGTCGTAGCCCGCCTCGGTGAGCCGGGCGCGGATGTCGTCGCGCATGGCCTCGATGGCCGGGCAGCCCGAGTACGTCGGGGTGATCGTCACGGTGACGGAATCCCCGTCGACCTGCACGCCCCGCACGACGCCGAGGTCGTCGAGGGTGAGCATCGGCATCTCCGGGTCGAGGACCTCGGCGACCACCTCGCGCGCGCTCGCCACCCCGGTCACCGCCCCGCTCACCAGCTCGCCCCGGGGTGCTGGCGGGCCAGGCTCTGCAGCTCGGCGAGCACGTGCCCGAGGTGCTCGGTGTGCGCGCCCTGGCGCCCGCCGCGCCCCCCGACGGTGCCGGCCGGCGGTACCGTCGGACGGGTCAGGGTGGCCCGGGAGAGCACCTCGTCGAGCACGCCGTCGACCTCGGCGCGGACGTCGGCCGGGTCGACCGCCACGCCCGCCCCGACCAGCCTGCGCTCGACGTCGGAGGTGCGGAACAGCTCCTCGACGTAGGGCCACACGGCGTCCACCGCGGCCTGCATGCGCCGGTGCGACTCGGGCGTCCCGTCGCCGAGGCGCAGGGTCCAGCGGGCGGCGTAGTCGCGGTGGTAGGCCAGCTCCTTGACGCCCTTGCCGGCGACCGCGGCGAGCACCGGGTCGCGCGAGGCGAGCAGCCGGTGCAGCAGCGCCAGCCGCCACGTGGAGAACACCAGCAGCCGGGCGATCGCGCGGCCGAAGTCGAGCGAGTCGGGCAGCTCGGCCAGCGCGACGTTGCGGAACTCCGGCTCGGCGCGCAGGTAGGCCAGCGCGTCCTCGTCGCGGGCGGTTCCGGTGCCGGAGCCCTCCACGTGCCCGGCGCGGGCCAGCAGCACCCGGGCCTGGCCGAGCAGGTCGAGCGCGGTGTTGGCCAGCGCGACCTCCTCCTCCAGCTCCGGGGCGTTGCTGACCCACTCGGCCAGCCGCTGCGCGCAGATCAGCGCGTCGTCGCCGAGCATCAGGCAGTACCGGGCGAGGTCGGCGGCGTCGACGCCGTCGGGCACCGGCGAGGTGATCTCGGCCTGGACGTCCTCCACACCGGTGCCGAACGCCCAGCGCGGGTCGTCGTGGCCGACCGTGTCGGCCAGCGACTGGTAGGCGTTGGTGGCGTCGTGGTCCTCCTGGGTCGTCCTCACAGGTGCGGCACCTCCTCCGGGATCGCGTAGAAGGTGGGGTGCCGGTAGACCTTGTCGCCGGCCGGGGCGAAGAACGGGTCCTTCTCCGCCGGGCTCGACGCGGTGATGTCGGAGGCGAGCACCACCCAGATCGACACGCCCTCGTTGCGCCGGGTGTAGAGGTCGCGCGCGTTGTGCAGGGCCATCTCGGCGTCGGCGGCGTGGATCGAGCCGACGTGCACGTGGTTGAGCCCGCGCTTGCCGCGCACGAACACCTCGTACAGCGGCCAGGAGCCCTTCGTGGTGCCCGAGCCCGTGGGGACGCCCTCGGTGGGGACGGCGCCGTGCCCGCCCTCTGCGGTGTACTCGGTCATCGCCGGGACTCCTGCTTCCGCGCGTAGGCCGCGGCCGCCTCGCGCACCCACTCCCCCTCGTCGTGGGCGCGCTTGCGGTGCGCGATCCGCTGCGCGTTGCACGGCCCGGACCCGGAGATCACGGCCTGCAGCTCGGTCCAGTCGGGCTCGGAGAAGTCGTAGTGGCCCCGCTCCTCGTTCCACGCCAGACCGGGGTCGGGCAGCGTGATGCCGAGCGCCTCGGCCTGCGGCACGGTCATGTCCACGAACCGCTGGCGCAGCTCGTCGTTGGTGTGCCGCTTGATGCCCCAGGCCATGGACTGCGAGGTGTTGGGCGAGTCGGCGTCGGGCGGACCGAACATCATCAGCGACGGCCACCAGAACCGGTTGGTCGACTCCTGCACCATCTCGCGCTGCGCGTCGGTGCCGTTGACCATGGCCAGCAGCAGCTCGTAGCCCTGGCGCTGGTGGAACGACTCCTCCTTGCAGATGCGGATCATGGCCCGGGCATAGGGGCCGTAGGAGCAGCGGCACAGCGGCACCTGGTTGCAGATCGCCGCGCCGTCGACCAGCCAGCCGATGACGCCGACGTCGGCGTAGGACAGCGCCGGGTAGTTGAAGATCGAGGAGTACTTCTGCTTGCCGGTGACGAGCTTGTCGGTCAGCTCGGCGCGGTCGACGCCGAGCGTCTCGGCCGCGGCGTAGAGGTACATGCCGTGCCCGGCCTCGTCCTGGACCTTGGCCAGCAGGATCGCCTTGCGCCGCAGGCTGGGCGCCCGCAGGATCCAGTTCCCCTCCGGCTGCATCCCGATGATCTCGGAGTGGGCGTGCTGGGCGATCTGGCGCACCAGCGTCCTGCGGTAGGCCTCGGGCATCCAGTCGCGCGGCTCGATGCGCTGGTCGGCCGCGATGACGTCCTCGAACCGGCCCTGCAGCTCCTGCTCGTCGAGCGTCGCGGTCACGGCCGCACCTCCCTCACGCCGAACTCTCAACCGAATGTTCGTTCGGCTGCCATGGTGACGCACGTCAGCGGCCCGCGCAACCCATACCCGCCCGCGAGGATCGGCGCGGCCGGCCGGTAGATCGACCGGCGAACGGGGTACGACCACGTCATGGACGCCGATGGGCGGGACGCGGTCATCGCCGACCTGTTCCGCGCTCTCGAGGACCTGATGGGGCGCTACCCGGGGTCGCGCGCCGCCGACGCCGACCGGATCACCGGCGAGCTCGCCCGGCACCTGGCCCTGGCCCGCGGCCGGCTCCGGGCGCTGCCCACCGGGGAGCCGGAGCCCGACACCCCTCCAGCGAGCGCGCTCCCCCGGACCGACCGCGCCGGCGCCCACCTGGCCCCGGTCCCCGGCCCCCGCCCGACCCCGGAGGCCGGGCGCGGCGCGCCCGCCGCCGCCGTCGAACGGATCGGGCACCGCGCGACCCGCCGGCTGCGCCTGGTGCAGGACCCGCCCGCACCCCGACCATGAACGCCTGTCGGCTCCCGGGTCCCGCTCAGCGGGTGGGCAGGAGGCCCTCGAAGGCGGCCCGGGTGACGGCGTCGGGGAGGCCGACGGTGCCCGGGCGGCCGGGCCGGTACCACTCGGCGACCGAGTTCACCAGTCCGGAGAGCAGGCGCGCGGCCAGCGCCGGGTCGACGTCGGCGCGCAGCTCCCCCTGCTCGACGGCCTCGCGCACGATGGCCGCGACCCGGGCGTCGTAGGCGCGGCGCTGGTCGAGCGCCCAGCGCTCGGTCTCGGTGTTGCCGCGCACCCGCAGCAGCAGCGTCACGTACGGCAGGTCGCCGATGAGCGCCTCCACCTGCCCGCGCACGATGTGGCGAAGCCGCCGCACCGGTGGCCCCTCGACCGCGCCCGGCTGGTCGAACACCCCGAACAGCACCGCGATGGCCCGCTCCAGCGCGGCCCGCAGCAGCGCCTCCTTGCCGGAGAAGTGGTGGTAGAACGACGACTTGGTGATCCCCGCGGCGCGCGAGAGGTCCTCCATCGAGGTGGCGTCGTAGCCGCGGGTGATGAACTCGCCCACCGCGATCTCCAGCAGCGACCCCGGACCCTGCGCCGGGCGCCGCACGCGCCGCCCGGCGGTGTCGGTGCTCACCGGGTCACTCGCCGGTGAACGCGGGACGCCGCTTGGCCAGGAAGTCCTCGACGGCCGCGCCGTGGTCCTTCGTGGTCGACAGCCGGGCCTGCGCGGCGGCCTCGGCGGCGAGCACGGCGGGCAGCTCGTTGACCGCGCCGAACCGGACGGCCCGCTTGACCTCGGCGTATGCCCTGGTCGGGCCGGTCGCCAGTCGGCGGGCGAGCGCCAGCGCGGTGCCCAGCACGTCCTCGGTCGGCACGACCTCGCGCACGAGGCCCCAGTCGCGGGCCTGCTCGGCGGTGAACGGCTCGTTGAGCAGCAGCAGCTCGGTGGCCCGCGCGGTGCCCACGGCGTGCGCGAGGCTCGCCGAGAGCCCGGAGTCGGCGGTCAGCCCGATGCCGGTGAACGCGGTGGCGAACTTGAGCCCCGCTGCCGCCACCCGGAAGTCGCAGGCCAGGGCGAATCCCAGGCCCGCCCCCACGCACGGCCCGTTGATCGCGGCGACGACCGGGAACGGCAGGTCGACCAGCCCGAGCACGATCGGGTTGTAGTGCTCGGTGACCGTGTTGAAGGAGCTGCCCGCGTCGGCGCGCAGTGCCTCGGCGTGCTCCCCGAGGTCCTGCCCGACGCAGAACGCCTTGCCCGCCCCGGTCAGCACGAGTGCCCGCACCCCTGGCGCGTCGGCCAGCTCGCGGACCGCCTCGACCAGCGCGGTCTTGAGCTCGGTGGTCAGGGCGTTGTAGCGGGCCGGGCGGTTGAGCGTGAGGACGGCGACCGCCTGGTCGTCCGCGTCGCGCTCGACCAGGACCGCCGGACCGGCTGCGTCTTCGCTCACGCCGGGCATGGTAGGCCATCGACCGAACGATCGGTCGACTCCGCCGGGCGCCCGGCACCGTCGAGAACGAAGTTGCCGTGATCGAATGGCCCTGTTGATCACGACAACTTCGTTCTCGACGGGGTTGGGGTGGGGGACCTCTAGTGATACCGTCCCGAACCGAACGAACGGTCGGTTCGGAACCGGAGGCGTCGCCGATGACCCTGCTGCGCAGCTACGTCGGAGGGGGCTGGCACACCGCCCCCGACGACGGCCGCCCCCTGCACGACGCGGTCACCGGCGAGGAGATCGCCCGGCTCTCCTCCACCGGCGTCGACTTCGCCGCCGCGCTGGAACACGGTCGCCGCGTCGGCGGGCCGGCGCTGCGGGAGCTGACGTTCCACCAGCGCGCCGCGCTGCTCAAGGCCCTGTCCGGGCACCTGCGCGAGCACCGCGGCGAGCTCTACGCCGACTCCGCGCGCACCGGCGCCACGCGGGGCGACTCCACGTTCGACGTCGATGGCGGCATCGGCGTGCTCGCCGCGTACGCGAGCAGGGGCCGCCGCGAACTGCCGAACGACACCGTCTACGTCGAGGGCGCCGTGGAGCCGCTCGGGCGGGGCGGCACGTTCGTCGGCCAGCACGTCGCCACCTCCCTGCGCGGCGTCGCGGTGCAGGTCAACGCGTTCAACTTCCCGGTGTGGGGCCCGCTGGAGAAGCTCGCCCCGGCGTTCCTGGCCGGCGTGCCGAGCCTGATCAAGCCGGCCAGCCCGACGGCGTTCCTCACCGCGAAGCTGGTCGAGCTGATCGTCGACTCGGGCCTGCTGCCCGAGGGCACACTGCAGTTCGTCGCGGGCGGTGTCGGCGACCTGTTCGACCACCTCACCGAGCAGGACACGGTCTCGTTCACCGGCTCGGCGTCCACCGCGGCCAAGCTGCGCACCCACCCGGTCATCGTCAACCGGGGGGTGCGGTTCACCGCCGAGGCCGACTCGCTCAACCTGTCGATCCTGGGCCCCGACGCCGCCCCGGGAAGCGCGGAGTTCGACCTGTTCGTCAAGGGCGTCGTGGCCGAGATGACGGTCAAGGCCGGGCAGAAGTGCACCGCGATCCGCCGCGCCTTCGTGCCCGAGCAGCACGTCGACGCGGCCGTCGAGGCCATCTCGGCCCGGCTGGCGAAGACCGTGATCGGTGCCCCGGACGCCGAGGGCGTGCGGATGGGCGCGCTGGCCGGCCTGGAGCAGCGCGAGGAGGTGCGGCGCAGCGTCAAGGCGCTGGCCGACGCCGGGCGGATCGCGTTCGGCGACCCGGAGAAGGTCGACGTCGTCGGGGCCGACGCCGAGCGCGGCGCCTTCGTCTCCCCGATCCTGCTGGTCGCCGACCCCGAGCGGGCCGAGCCCCACCAGGTGGAGGCGTTCGGCCCGGTCTCCACGGTCATGCCCTACACGAGCACCGAGCAGGTGATCGAGCTGGCCGCGCGCGGCCGGGGCAGCCTGGCCGGATCCGTCGTCACCGGCGACACCGCGTTCGCCCGCGACGTCGTGCTCGGCGTCGCCCCCTGGCACGGCCGGTTGCTCGTGCTCAACGAGCGCGACGCGAAGGAGTCGACCGGGCACGGCTCCCCGCTGCCCGCCCTGGTGCACGGCGGACCCGGGCGCGCGGGCGGCGGCGAGGAGATGGGCGGCATCCGCGGCGTGCTGCACCACATGCAGCGCACCGCCGTGCAGGCCGATCCCGACACGCTGAGCGCGATCACCGGCCGTTGGGTCGCCGGCGCCGAGCGCCGCCGGACCGAGCGCCACCCGTTCCGGCTGCACCTGGAGGAGCTGCGCCCGGGCGACACCCTCGTCGCCGGGCCGCGCCGGGTGACCCAGCAGGACGTCGAGCACTTCGCCGAGTTCACCGGCGACACCTTCTACGCCCACATGGACGCCGAGGCGGCCGCGGCCAACCCGCTGTTCGGCGAGCGGGTGGCGCACGGCTACCTGATCGTCTCGCTGGCCGCCGGGCTGTTCGTCGACCCCGACCCGGGCCCCGTGCTGGCGAACTTCGGCGTCGACAACCTGCGCTTCCTGACGCCGGTCACGTTCGACGACGAACTCACCGTGACCCTGACCTGCAAGCAGATCACCCCGCGCGACACCGCCGGCTACGGCGAGGTCCGCTGGGACACCGACGTCACCCGCCAGGACGGCGAGTCCGTCGCCCGCTACGACGTGCTGACCCTCGTGGCGAAGAAGGAGAGCCGACCGTGACGACCACGCAGCGCCGGCTGGGCGAGGCCCCGCCCGCCGAGCTCCTGGACCCCGCCGAGCGGATGTCGGTCGACGAGCTGCGCGCCCTGCAGCTGGAACGCCTGCGGTGGACCCTGCGGCACGCCTACGACAACGTGCCGCACTACCGGCGCGCCTTCGACGCCGCCGGCGTGCACCCCGACGACTGCCGCGAGCTGTCGGACCTGGCGAAGTTCCCCACCACCAGCAAGGCCGACCTGCGGGAGAACTACCCGTTCGGGATGTTCGCCGTGCCCCAGGACCAGGTGCGGCGCATCCACGCCTCGTCGGGCACCACCGGGCGGCCCACCGTCGTCGGCTACACCGCCCGCGACATCGAGACCTGGGCCGAGGCGATGGCCCGCTCGATCCGCGCCGCCGGCGGGCGCCCCGGCCACAAGGTGCACAACGCCTACGGCTACGGCCTGTTCACCGGCGGGCTCGGCGCGCACTACGGCATCGAGAAGCTGGGGGCGACCGCCATCCCGGTCTCCGGCGGCATGACCCCGCGGCAGGTCCAGCTGATCGGCGACTTCCGGCCCGAGATCATCATGGTCACCCCGTCCTACATGCTGACGGTCATCGACGAGTTCGAGAAGCAGGGCCTCGATCCGGCCGCCTCCTCGCTGCGGATCGGGATCTTCGGCGCCGAGCCGTGGACCGAGCAGATGCGCCGCGAGATCGAGGACCGCATGGACATGCACGCGGTCGACATCTACGGCATCTCCGAGGTGATCGGCCCGGGCGTGGCCCAGGAGTGCGTGGAGACCAAGGACGGCCTGCACATCTGGGAGGACTTCTTCCTCCCCGAGGTCGTCGACCCGCTCGACGGCACCCCGCTGGCCGACGGCGAGGAGGGCGAGCTGCTGTTCACCTCGCTGACCAAGCAGGCCATGCCGATCATCCGCTACCGCACCCGCGACCTCACCCGCCTGCTGCCCGGCACCGCCCGCCCGGGCATGCGCCGGATGCAGAAGATCACCGGCCGCAGCGACGACATGATCATCTTGCGCGGGGTGAACCTCTTCCCGACCCAGATCGAGGAGATCGTGCTGCGCACGGCCGGCCTGGCCCCGCACTTCCAGCTGGAGCTGACCACCGAGGGCCGGATGGACGCGCTCACCGTCCGCGTCGAGGCCCGCCCGGACGCGCCGGCCGACCGGCGCGCGGCGGCAGCCGGCGAGCTGGTGACCGCGATCAAGGACCGGATCGGGGTCTCGGTGCGGTGCGAGGTCGTCGACCCGGAGACCCTGGAGCGCTCGGTCGGCAAGCTGCAGCGCCTCAAGGACCGCCGGGTGCGGTAGGCCCCTCGCCGGAACGGCGGTTGTGATCCGTGAGCAACCGCCTACACCCTGTCGTGCGTGCCGACGACCGAGCAGGCCCGCCCGCCCCTCCTGCGCACGACGTCCCCGGCCGGCGACCCGGCCTGGCTGGTGACCGACTACGACACCCTGCGCACCCTGCTGACCGACCGGCGGCTCACGCGCAGCCACCCCGACCCGGAGCGTGCTCCCCGTTTCAGCGAGTCGCTGCTCCTGGGCCGGCCACTGCAGGCCACCCCCACCGACGCCGCCGACCACGCCCGGATGCGCAAGCTGCTGCTGCCCCGCTTCGGCGCGCGGCCGATGCGGGCGATGCGGGCGCGGGTCGAGCACCTCGTCGACGGCCTGCTCGACGACCTGGCGCGGCGCACCCCTCCGGTCGACTTCCACGAGGCGATCTCGTTCCCGCTGCCCGCGCTGGTGATCTGCGAGCTGCTCGGGGTCCCCTACGCCGAACGCGACGAGTTCCGCCGGTGGTCCCGCGACGCCGGCGACATGCTCGACCAGGATCGCTCGGCCGCCGCGCTGGGCCGGCTGTGGCAGTACCTGCACGGCCTCGTGTCGGCCCGCCTCGACGAACCCGGCGACGACGTACTGTCGGCCCTGGCGGCCGAGCACCGTGCCGACCCCGAGGGCTTCACCCTCGACGAGGCCACCAGGCTCGGGGCGGGGTTGCTGTTCGCCGGGCACGAGACGACCGTGACCTCGATCGACAGCGGCGTGGCGCTGCTGTCGCTGCACCCCGAGCAGCGCGACGCGCTGGTCGCGGACCCGAGCCTGGTCGAGGGCGCGGTCGAGGAGATCCTGCGGATGCGACCGCACCCGTTCCCGCGCCCGGCCGAGGAGGGGACCGACGGCACCGCGTTCGGACCGGCCCGCTGGGCCACCGCCGACATCGAGGTCGGGGCCACCACGATCCGCCGCGGCGACCTGGTCGTCCTCGGCCTGCACCTGGCCAACGCCGGTCCGCGGGTGGTGGGCGACCAGCCCGGCTTCGACGTGCGGCGCCACCCGAACCCGCACCTGTCCTTCGGCCACGGCCTGCGCCTGTGCGTCGGCGCTCCGCTGGCCCGGATGGAGCTGCAGGTGCTGTTCGCGCGCCTGCTCCCGCGCTTCCCCGGGCTGCGCCTCGCGGTCCCGGTCGAGCGGCTGCGCGTCCAGGCCGACGTGCTGACCGGCGGCGTCGCGGAGCTGCCCGTCACCTGGTGACCCGGCGGGCGGCGCCCCGACGCGCCAGGATGGCGCGGTGGCCAAGTACCTGGTGAACGACGCCGCGGTCGCGCACGCCCGCGACCTGATCGACGCCCGCCGCTACGTGCTGCGCAGCCAGTGGGGCGACGTGCAGCCCAGCGCCGCCGACGGCACCGCCTACCTGCAGAAGCACTCGTGGCAGGAGTACGGCGCCTGGCACCTCGGCCTCACCGAGGGCGCGAACGAGGAGACCAAGGCCCGCTACGGGTTCGTCTACGGCGACTTCCGCCGGCTGCACCGGATGGGCCTCATCGCCTGCCACTACCGGGCCGCGGAGTGGGGGCACAAGGAGGTCGAGCTGGCCGCGCACGAGCTGCTGCAGTACCTGGACGACTCGCGGGCCTGACACCCGACGGTGGGCGCAGGCGCTCCGGCGCGTCGTGATCGTCGCAGTACGGTCGGCGCATGGCATCCCAGCAGCTGCCCGCCCTGCCCGACGAGTTCCGCCGCGTCCTGTGCGTGGTGGCCCACCCCGACGACATCGAGTACGGCACCTCGGCCGCGGTCGCCGCGTGGACCGACCGCGGGATCGAGGTCGCCTACCTCCTGCTCACCCGGGGCGAGGCCGGCATGGACTCCAGCCCGCCCGAGGTCACCGGGCCGCTGCGCGAGCGCGAGCAGATCGCGGCCTCGGCGGCGGTGGGCGTCACCCGCGTCGACTTCCTGGACCACCCGGACGGCGTCCTGGTCTACGGCCTCGACCTGCGCCGCGACATCGCGCTGGCGATCCGGCGGTTCCGCCCGGACGCCGTGGTCGTCGGCGGGTGGGAGGTGGAGACGCCGTGGGGGTTCAACCAGGCCGACCACCGGGTCGCCGGGCTCGCCGCGCTGGACGCCGTGCGCGACGCGGCCAACCGGTGGGTGTTCACCGACCAGCTGGGCGACGGCCTGGAGCCGTGGCAGGCGCGCTGGCTGCTCATCGCCGGTGACCCGGCGGCCACGCACGGCGTGGACGTGACGGGAGCGGCCCTCGACCGCGGGATCGCCGCGCTGGAGGCGCACGCCGAGTACCTCGCCAACCTGTCCGGCCACCCCGCGCCGCGCGACATGCTCACCCAGTTCGCGGCCATGAGCGGGCGGGCGATGGGTGTCGAGCACGCCGTGCTGTTCCGCGCGATCGACCTGGAGGCGCGCCCGTCGCTGGACGACGAGCCCGCGCCCCAGGCGGACGAGGCGGTGGCCGCGGGGGGCGGGGACGGCTGACCGCCCATCACCCGAACAGTCGAACATCAGGGTGAGGCAGACCACGGGCTTTCGGGGTTCATGTCCGGTTGTCCCGGCGTTCCCGCAGGTCGCCTCGGCGATGTAGTCGACCCTGATCGGGTGCCAAGGCCAGCCTGTATTGCCTGGCAGGGGCCCTGCAGGCGGGTCATGCTCCGGCCATGACCTCGACCCAGCAGATGCCCCAGGTGAAGAACTGCTCCGTGAGCAGCTGTTCCTACAACGAGGACTCCGACTGCCACGCCGGCGCCATCACCATCGCCGGCGACCACGCCCACTGCGGCACCTTCGTGGAGATCTCCTTCCGCGGTGGCAAGGACCGCGGCGGCCTCGTCGGCGCCTGCCACCGGGCCGAGTGCAGGTTCAACGACAAGCTCGAGTGCACGGCCGCCTCGGTGCGGATCGGCGCCGGCACCGACGTCGCCGACTGCCTGACCTACGAGGCCAGGTAGTCCAGGCCGCCGTCCAGGCCGGGCACGGGGTCCAGCCCGCCGTCGGCGGTGGTGCGCACCGCGCCGTCGGCCACGGCCAGCGCGGCGACCGGGTCGGCGTCGTCCACCAGCACGGCGGCGCCGCCCCCGGCGATCCGGCGCAGCGCGGCCAGGACGACGCGGCGCCCGCCCGCGTCCAGGCCGTCGGTCAGCCGGTCGACCAGCACGATCGACGCCCCGGTCTCGCCGGCGGACCGCACCGCCGCGAGCCGGCCGTCCAGGTCCGTCCCGGGGTGCGCGGCGAGGCGCGCGACGCGCACGGCGCCGCCGCCGTCGGGCACCCGCCCGGTGCCGTCGTCCAGCCGGGCCATCACATCGCGGCGCGCGGGTGCCGGGCCCAGCAGGACCGTCACCTCACCGACCGCCAACCGCAGCGCCACGAAGGCCCCCCTCACCTTGCTGAGGCGACGCTAACCCCCGGTGGTGCTCGCGGTCCAGCGTCCGCCGCTCGGCCCGGCGCGACGAGTGACCGGTCACCGGACGGCTCGGGTGCGGTGGGCGTCAGCCCCCGCCGCCGTCCTCCTGGATGTTCATGCTCACCTCGACCGCGTCGAGCCGGTTGAGCGCGGCTTCGAGGACCGTCGAGCTGTAGGTCCCCAGGTCGCGGAGGCGCAGCAGCTCGCGACGCTGGGCGTCGACGAGGTCGCGGCGCAGGTCGCGGAACTCGGCCACCCGGTCGACGGAGGGCGCGCCCGGGGTGGGTGCCTCCCCTGCGGCGCGCTCGTCACCGCTGCCCTCGTCGCCGTCGCCCTCGCCCTCCGACGTCGGCCACGTGCGCCTGCGCATCAGCTCCAGCGTCGCCGCCGAGTACGGCGCGCCGTCCGGGCGGACGAGGTCGGGGCTGGCGACCCGCTCGACCGCGACCCGGACCATCTCCGCGCGCAGCGCGGCGTGCTCGTCGGGGCCACCGCCGTGTCCCCCACCGGTGAGCCCCAGCCGGCGGGTCAGCCAGCCCAGCGTGCCGCCCTGCACCAGCAGCGTCCCCGCGGCCACCACGAACGCGGCCAGCACCAGCAGGGAGCGCTGCGGCGTCTGCGGGGGCAGCGACTGGGCCGCGGCCAGGGTGACCGCGCCGCGCATCCCCGCCCAGACCAGCACCACCCCCTCCCGCCAGCCGAAGGCCTCCGCGGTGAGGTAGTCGATGTCGGCGATGCGCCGGCTCAGGGTGGTGCGGATCTGCTGGACGCGGCCGGTCGTGCGGCGCTCCCACTCCTGCGGGTCCGTGCCGGGGCGCGGCGGGGGCGAGGGCAGGTCGCCGCTGTCCACGCGGTCCTGGAAGCCGGTGAGCCGCTCGCGGACCGCGGACCCGCGCCGTGCCCGCCGGGACAGCCGCCACACCGAGAAGCTGACGAACGCGGTCCGGATCACGACCACCATCAGCGCCGCGACCGCGCCGAGGCCGAGCGCCTCCAGCACGCTGCCGCCCTCCGCGTGGAGGTCCTCGACCAGGCCGAACAGCTCCAGCCCCATCAGCAGGAAGACCGAGCTCTCCAGCAGCAGCTCCGCGGTGCGCCAGACGATGCGCTCGAAGACGCGGTCCTCCGCCCGCAGGTGCCGGACCGCGCCGTGCCCGCCGACCAGGCCCGCGGTCACCGCGGCGACCAGGCCGGAGCCGCCGAGGTGCTCGGTGGGCAGGAACGCCGCGAACGGCACGACGAACGACAGCGCCACGCTCGCCGTCGGCTGCCGCAGCCGGGCCCGCACCCGCAGGTTCAGCTCCCCCACCACCCACCCGACGGCGACCGCGACCACCACGGCCCACACGAAGTCGCCCGCGACGTCCCACAGCGACACCGCGGCCGCGGTCACCCCGATCGCCGTGCGGGCCGAGCTCAGCAGCACCAGCGCGGAGGCGTCGTTGAGCATGCTCTCGCCCTCCAGCACCGTGACGATGCGCGGCGAGACGCCCGCCTTGCGCACGATCGACGTGGCCACGGCGTCGGTCGGGCTGACGATCGCGCCCAGCGCGATCCCGGCGGCCAGGCCGATGCCGGGCACCAGCGCGCTGATCACGACGCCGATCGCGACGGCGGAGGCGACGACCAGCACGACCGACAGCCCGGAGATCGTCCGGAAGTCGCGGCGGAAGTCCATCGTCGGCATGCCGACCGCCGAGGAGTACAGCAGCGGCGGCAGGATGATCTGCAGGATCCACTCCGGCTCGACCTCCACCGCCGGCACGAACGGCAGGAAGCTCACCACCACCCCGAGCAGCACCAGCAGCAGCGGGGCGGCGACGCCCACGCGGGGGGCGAGCGAGGTCACCGCGACGATGGCGACGACCGCGAGCACCACGACGACGAGCAGGTCCATGGCTCCTCCTTCGGACCGATCATCGTGGCCCGGGGCGGAGATAAGGAGCCCACCACCCCGCCGGATGGCGTGTCGGCCCCGGTCCCGGACCAGCCCTTTACCTGGGGATCGGCTCCGCTTTCCCTCCCTCCGAGGCACCCGGCAACCCCCCGCCGCGGTGAACCCCGCGGGCGCGCCGTGCGTGAGACCTACTGTGACGATCTCGACGAGCCCCCGCGTGCTGCCGGCCGACGACCGCGTCGCCGCGCACGACGACCGGCTCGCCGGCGCCCCACCGGTCCCGCCGGCGCGCCGGCGCCGCGCGGTCGGGCACGTCGTCGGGCACGTCGTCACCGTGCTGGCGTTCCTGCTGGTCTACGCCGCGCTGGTGGTGCCGAACGAGTTCACCCAGCTCTCGGTGGCCGCGATGGTGCGCATCCCGCTGGAGGCCCTGGTGGGCGTCCTGCTGGTGCTGGTGCTGCCGCACCGCGCGCGCGTCGTGCTGGCGCTGCTCGCCGGCGGGCTGCTGGGCTTCCTGACCGTCGTGCGGGCCCTCGACATGGGCTTCATGCGGATCCTCGCCCGGCACTTCGACCCGGTCTTCGACTGGGCCCAGCTGGGCAACGCGCTCACCTTCGTCCGCAGCTCCTCCGGCGACCTCGGCGCGATCGCCGCGGCCCTCGGCGGCGCGCTGCTGGGCGTCGGGATGATCGTCGCGACCGCGCTGGCCGTGCTGCGGCTGAGCACCCTGGTCTCCCGCCACCGCCACGGCACCCTCCGCGTCGTCCCGGTGCTGGGCGCGGCGTGGCTGGCCTGCTTCGCCGTCGGCGCGCAGTTTGTGGTGCCGGTGCCGGTCGCCTCGTGGGGCACCGCGTCGATGGCCTACCGCACCGCCGCCCAGGTGCCCTGGACCCTGGGCCAGTACCAGGCGTTCCTCGACCAGGCCGCCGAGCCCGACCCGTTCGCCGCCGTCCCCGGCACCGACCTGCTGGGTGGACTTGCCGGCAAGGACGTGGTGCTCACGTTCGTCGAGAGCTACGGCCGCGCCGCCGTGGAGAACCCGGAGCTGGCCCCGGTCATCGACGCCGTCCTCGACGACGGCACCCGCAGGCTGGAGGCCGCCGGCTTCGCCTCCCGCAGCGCGTTCCTCACCTCACCGACCGCGGGCGGGGGCAGCTGGCTGGCCCACGCCACCCTCCTGTCCGGGCTGTGGGTCACCAACCAGCAGAGCTACCACACCCTGGTCGACAGCGACCGGATGACCCTCAACGGCGCCTTCCAGCGCGCCGACTGGGACACCGTCGGCGTCATGCCCGGCCTGACCTCCGCGTGGCCCGAGGAGGCCTTCTACGGCATCGACCGGCTCTACGACTTCCGCAACCTCGGCTACCGGGGGCAGAGCTTCTCCGGCTTCCACACCCCCGACCAGTACACCCTGTCCGCCTTCGAGCGCCTCGAGCGCTCGGCGCCCGACAACGCCCCGCTGATGGCCGAGATCCCGCTGGTGACCAGCCACTTCCCCTGGGTCCCCGTGCCGCCGTCGCTGCCCTGGGACTCCGTCGGCGACGGCTCGATCTACGACACCCTGCCCGTCACCGACGAGTCGATGGAGGCGGTCTGGAGCGACCCGGTGAAGATCCGCGCCCAGTACGCCAGGTCCATC
Organism: Pseudonocardia lacus; assembly: GCF_018531445.1. Taxonomy (GTDB): domain Bacteria; phylum Actinomycetota; class Actinomycetes; order Mycobacteriales; family Pseudonocardiaceae; genus Pseudonocardia; species Pseudonocardia lacus. Next base: position 8,748 of record NZ_JAHDTH010000110.1, on the reverse strand, counting down.
GGGTACTCGCTGGAGAGCGTCATCTCCTACGTGGAGACCCACGGCGACGACGACCTCGTGCTGGTCTTCCTCGGCGACCACCAGCCCGCCCCGATCGTCACCGGCGAGCAGGGCGGGCGCGACGTCCCGATCACCATCGTGGCCAAGGACCCGGCCGTGCTCGACCAGGTCGCCGGCTGGGACTGGGACGCCGGGCTCAACCCCGGCCCGGCCGCGCCGGTCTGGCGGATGGACGACTTCCGCGACAAATTCCTCACCACGTTCAGCAGGTAGCGCCCCTCACCCCGCCCCCACTCCCCGCTCTTCGCCCGTGGTCGCGGCGGCGGAAGGGCGGAGAGGGGCGGCGGTCAACCGGCCGCCCGCGCGTCCCGCTGCTGGGCCCACCGCCCCAGCGGGGCGAGCGCGATGCCGCGCGCCAGCAGGTCGCGCAGCTGCTGGGTGAGGACCTTCTCGCTGACCTCACCGACGGCGCGGCGCAGCTCCCCGAAGCGGTGCGGGCACCGGTCAAGGGCGCACAGGATGCGGGTCTTCCACTTGGCCCCGATCACCACGTCCATCCCGCAGACCGGCGAGGCGCTGTCCATGAGGCCCAGCCCGGAGCTCGCGACGAGGATCTGGCGCAGCGACGCCGCCTGCTGCTGCGGGCCCATCTCGGCGGCGACCCGCCCGTCGGGGTGCGACTGCGCCACCAGGAACGGGACCATGTCGCGCAGCCACGCGGCGAGCAGCGAGTCCTTGAATTGGTCCCGACCGCGTGCTGGGCGCCGGCGAACACCCCGTACATGACGCTGAGCATGCCCATGTCGTGGACCGGGGCGAGGGCCGGGTCCGTGCCGAGGTGCACGGAGCGGCCCAGCGCCGATTCGGCGAGGGCGTAGCCGTCGTCCGTCCGCTGCTGAGCAGGAGCGCCTCCGCCGTCCCGACGGCCTCGGGCAGCGCGATCACCGCGCCGCTCAGGTAGGTCGCACCCCGCTGCGCCGTCCAGGCGTCCAAGGCCCGCGCGCGGGCGGGGTGCCGCTGGTCAGGTTGACGAGCACGTGGCCGGGCTCCCCACCACCGCCCGCTGCCCGGCCGCGAGGAGCGCGTCGGCCAGCGCCCTGCCCATCGCCCGAGCCCCACCACACCGGTTGCACGACCATCCGTCATGGCCGCAGCCTCCACCGGCGCTCCCGAGCCCGTCAGAACGCACTTCGCGGTTCGTGTGGCCGAAGCCGTCTCCGCCACCGCTCCTGCGGAACCGGTGGTGACGATCATGGACCAGCACGGCCGGTCGTCGCTGACCCTGCGGTGCATCGGGATCTGATGATGACGCCGGTAGCAGGGCCCGGCCGCCAGGGCCGGTCGATCTGGTGGGCGCGGCAGGGTTCGAACCTGCGACCGCTCGGGTGTAAGCCGAGTGCTCTCCCGCTGAGCTACGCGCCCGGGACCGGGCCGGGGCCCGGGGTGTCGCGGTGGACCGGTCAGGCGCGGGCCAGCGCCGCCACCGCGCGCCGCCACCCGTTCTGGTCGCGCGCCTCGCCGACGGCGTTCACCTCGGCGAACCGCACGATGCCCTCCCTGTCCACGAGGAAGGTACCGCGCTGGGCGAACCCGGCGCCGCTGTTGAGCACCCCGTAGTCGGCGGCGACCTTGCCGTGCGGCCAGAAGTCCGACAGCAGCGGGAACTCGTAGCCCTGGGCCTCCGACCACGCCTTGAGCGCGAACGGGTGGTCGCAGGAGACGGCGAGCAGCTGCACGTCGTCGTTCTGGAACGAGCCCAGGTCGTCGCGCACGGCGCTGAACTCGCCCGTGCAGATGCGGGAGAAGGCGAACGGGTAGAAGACCACCAGTGCGCTGCGCCGACCGCGGAACGACGACAGCGTGACCTCCACGCCGTTCTGGTCCTTCAGGGTGAAGTCGGGGGCCTCGGTTCCCACCTCGGGGGGCACGGTTCTCCTCGGGCTCGACGCGGACGGCGGCAAGGGGCGCGCATCACAGCTGCCGTGCGCCACCCTCGGGGGGGCGCACGGTCGATGGGGATGCGCCGGAGCGGCGGCGGGTCAACGCCGCGATTTGGCCGCCTTCGGGGCGACCAGCCGGGAGCCGGCCCACCCGTCGCTGACGGTGACGTTCGAGGTCTGCGACAGCCCGGCCGTCGGAGCGACCTCGGCGATCTCGCTCGGTTCCACGTGCCCGGAACGGCCCGTCTTGGGCGTCAGCACCCAGATGACGCCGTGCTCGGCCAGCTGCCCGATGCACTCGACCAGCGCGTCGAACAGATCGCCGTCGCCTTCGCGCCACCACATGAGGACCACGTCGACGACGTCGTCGGAGTCCTCGTCGAGCAGCTCATCACCGGTGCGCTCCTCGATCGCGTCGCGCACCACCTCGTCGACGTCGTCGTCCCAACCGATCTCCTGGACGACCATGCCCGGCTCGATGCCGAGCTTGCCCGCGATGTCGGACGTACGTCCGGCATCCTCCGCGGCGACCACCCCTGTACCTCTTTTCGTCGTAGTCCTCCGGCACCCCGGTCGGCGGTGGCGACCGTCGACCGCACCCGGATGCGGAATCCGAACACGTTGCTCGCCCGGACGCAACCACTCGTTACGAGACTGCCCGTCGAAAGGCACGATAGGGGATGAGCCACACGACCGAGCCCGAGCCACGCAGGGAGACCCCTTGACCGGCCAGATCCACGACGGCACCGACGCCGGGACCCGCGAACCCGGCGGGGCGCCGCGACGTGTTCACGTCATCCGCGACGGCCTCGCCGCCCACCTCCCGGACATCGACCCGGAGGAGACCGCCGAGTGGCTGGACTCCTTCGACGCGGTGCTCGACGCGGCGGGCCAGCAGCGAGCCCGGTACCTGATGCTGCGCATGCTGCAGCGCGCCCGTGAGCGCCATGTCGGCGTACCGTCGCTGACCAGCACCGACTACGTCAACACCATCCCCACCGACCGCGAGCCGTGGTTCCCCGGCGACGAGGAGGCCGAGCGCGCCTACCGGCGCTGGGTCCGCTGGAACGCGGCGATGACCGTGCACCGCGCGCAGCGGCCCGGCATCGGCGTCGGCGGGCACATCTCGTCCTACGCGTCCTCGGCGACGCTGTACGAGGTCGGCTTCAACCACTTCTTCCGCGGCAAGGACCACCCGTCCGGCGGCGACCAGGTCTACATCCAGGGCCACGCCTCGCCCGGCATCTACGCCCGCGCGTACCTGGAGGGCAGGCTGTCGGAGGACCGCCTCGACGGGTTCCGCCAGGAGCTCTCGCACGGCGGGCCGGGCCACGGCCTGCCCAGCTACCCGCACCCCCGGCTGATGCCGGACTTCTGGGAGTTCCCCACGGTCTCCATGGGCCTCGGCCCGATGAACGCGATCATGCAGGCGCGGTTCAACCGCTACCTGCGCGACCGCGGCTTCTCCGGTGGCGACACGCCCGGGACCGAACCACACGTGTGGGCGTTCCTGGGCGACGGCGAGATGGACGAGCCGGAGTCCCGCGGGCTGATCCACATCGCGGCCACCGAGGGCCTGGACAACCTCACGTTCGTCGTCAACTGCAACCTGCAGCGCCTCGACGGCCCGGTCCGCGGCAACGGGAAGATCATCCAGGAGCTGGAGTCGTTCTTCCGCGGCGCCGGCTGGAACGTGATCAAGGTGATCTGGGGCCGGGAGTGGGACGCCCTGCTGCACGCCGACCGCGACGGCGCCCTGATCAACCTGATGAACACCACCCCGGACGGCGACTACCAGACCTACAAGGCCAACGACGGCGGCTACGTCCGCGACCACTTCTTCGGCCGCGACCCGCGGACCAAGGCGCTGGTCGAGCCGATGAGCGACGCCGACATCTGGAACCTCAAGCGCGGCGGCCACGACTACCGCAAGGTCTACGCGGCCTACGCGGCGGCGATGGAGCACAACGGCCAGCCGACGGTCATCCTGGCCAAGACGATCAAGGGCTACGGCCTGGGCTCGCACTTCGCCGGGCGCAACGCCACCCACCAGATGAAGAAGCTCTCGCTGGCCGACCTCAAGGAGTTCCGCGACTCCCAGCGCATCCCGATCTCCGACGCCGACCTCGAGCGCGACCCGTACCTGCCGCCGTACTACCACCCGGGCGAGGACGCCCCGGAGATCCAGTACATGCGGGAGCGCCGGCAGGCGCTCGGCGGGGCGGTGCCCGAGCGCCGGGTGCGCTCGAAGGCGCTCGTGCTGCCCGGCGACAAGGCCTACGAGGCCGTCCGCAAGGGCTCGGGCAAGCAGGAGGTCGCCACCACGATGGCGTTCGTCCGGCTGCTGCGCGAGCTGGTGAAGGACAAGGAGATCGGTGGCCGGTTCGTGCCGATCATCCCGGACGAGGCGCGCACGTTCGGGATGGACTCGATGTTCCCGACGCAGAAGATCTACAACCCGAACGGCCAGCAGTACACCTCGGTCGACGCGTCGCTGATGCTGGCCTACCGCGAGTCGGAGCAGGGCCAACTGCTGCACGAGGGCATCAACGAGGCGGGCTCGGTCGGGTCGTTCACCGCGGCCGGCACGTCCTACGCCACGCACGGCGAGCCGATGATCCCGGTCTACGTCTTCTACTCGATGTTCGGGTTCCAGCGCACCGGCGACTCGATCTGGGCCGCGGCCGACCAGATGGCCCGCGGGTTCCTGATCGGGGCCACCGCCGGGCGCACGACACTGACCGGCGAGGGCCTGCAGCACAACGACGGGCACTCGCTGCTGCTCGCCGCGACCAACCCCGCGGTGGTGGCCTACGACCCGGCGTTCTCCTTCGAGATCGCCCACATCGTCCGCGACGGCCTGCGCCGGATGTACGGCGAGTCGGTCGGCGACGACGGCGACGAGACGCTCGGCGGCGAGAACGTCATCTACTACCTCACCGTCTACAACGACCCCTACCCGCAGCCGGCCGAGCCCGAGGGGCTCGACGTGCGGGGCCTGCTCCGGGGCATCTACCGCTACCAGGCCAGCCCGCGCGAGGACGGCCCGCAGGTGCGCCTGCTGGCCTCCGGGGTGAGCGTCCCGTGGGCGCTGCAGGCCCGGGAGATGCTGCAGGAGCAGTGGGGTGTGGGCGCCGAGGTGTGGTCGGTGACGTCCTGGGGCGAGCTGCGCCGCGACGGCGTCGAGACCGAGCAGCACAACCTGCTGCACCCCGAGGGCGAGCGCCGGGTCCCCTACCTCACCGAGGCACTGGGCGAGGGCGCGCCGGTCGTGGCGGTGTCGGACTGGATGCGCGCGCTGCCCGACCTGGTCCGCCAGTACGTGCCGGCGCCGTTCACGTCGCTGGGCACCGACGGGTTCGGCCTGTCCGACACCCGCCCCGCCGTGCGCCGGCACTTCAACGTCGACGCCGAGTCGATCACGGTGGCGGCGCTGGAGAGCCTGGCGGCGCGCGGCGAGCTCGACCGCGGGGTCGTGGCCGAGGCCGCGGCGAAGTACCGCATCGACGACCCGCAGGCCGCCGGGCCGCAGACGAGCGACAGCGGAGTGGCCTGAACGGGCCCCCGCACGGGTGTGCGGCCCGCGGCGGGGCGTGAGCTGAACGCTCGCCCGTTCGTCGCGCCGGTCGGTGCCGGATGGACCCCGGCACCGACCGGTCGGCGCTCCTGGACGGCCGCCTGCGCGTCGTTCAACGGAAATGCACAGGTCATTGGCTCTCGGCAGAGGGGCCCGAACACGATACGCTCCGCCCGACGCCGACTCGATCGATCGTGGAGACCGATCGTGGAGGGGTCCCGACCGGGGGCTTAGCCGGCTCCCGGCGGCGCGAGGCCGGGGGCCGTGCCCCGGCACCACGTACGAGGAGAGCAAGAATGGCAGAGGGCACCGTCAAGTGGTTCAACAGCGAGAAGGGCTACGGCTTCCTCGCTCCCGACGGTGGTGGCGCGGACGTGTTCGTGCACTACTCCGCGATCCAGGCCAACGGCTACAAGACCCTTGACGAGGGCCAGCGCGTGTCGTTCGACATCGAGCAGGGCCAGAAGGGACCGCAGGCCAGCAAGGTCACCCCACTCGGCTGACCGCCCCCGGCGGTAGCCCCGCGCCGGCGCGACCCGGCGCCACTCCCGGCCCGACCCGGTGCCCGCACCGATCGGGACGCAGATCCGGTTCGGCCCTGTCGCCGACACGGACCGTCTCCCCCATCAGGACGGCCCGAGATCGGCCAGGGTCGCGTGCATCTCCCACACGAGCACCTCGGCTCCGTCCGCGCCCGCGACGACCCGTTGCCCCTCGGCACCGGTGACGCGCGCGGCGTCGCCCGCCGAGAGCGTCCCGACGCCCTCGAGGTCGACCGTGCCGCGGGCGACGTAGAGGTGCGCGCTGGGCGACCGCGGTAGCGCAACCCTACCGCCGGGCCGTTGCCGTGCCGCGTGCAGGGCGGCATGCCGCTGCCGGATCGCGGTGGCGCGCAGGTCGGCGTGGCGCGCCATGCCGGAGGCGACCACCACCAGCTCGCCGGTGCCCAGCGCGTCGGTGATGTCGGCCTGCTGGTAGTCGGGCGTGCCGCCGGTCGTGTCCGGCAGCACCCACATCTGCACGAAGCGCGTGCCGCCCGGCGGTCCCGAGCCCGGCTCGTCCGGCCACCGGTCGGCGCGCTCGGAGTGCAGCACCCCCGAGCCCGCGCTCAACCGCTGGGCCAGACCGGGACGCACCACGCCGGAGTTGCCGGCGGAGTCCCGGTGCACCAGCGCGCCCTCCAGCACCCACGTGACGATCTCCATGTCGCGGTGCGGGTGGGTGTCGTAGCCGCTACCGGCGGCGATGACGTCGTCGTTGTCGGCCACGAGCAGCCCGAAGTGCGTGTTCCGCGGGTCGTAGTGGGCGCCGAACGAGAAGCCGTGCCGCGAGTCCAGCCACCGCGTCGTCGTGCGGGCGCGGTCGGCCGCCCGCCGCACCACCACGCCGTGCTCACCGCTGTCGTCCGCGCCGTCCATCCGTGCCATGCTGCCCGACGTGACGGCGGCCGGGGCTGGTCCGGTCGCGGGTGCCGACCCGCGACCAGCACCGGGCGGGCCCTCCCCCGACCCCGCTCCCCCGTCGGCCATCTCGCCCGCGACGCTGCGCAGGGTCGAGCTGGCGGCGGGCGAGCTGGCCACCGCCAGCCTGGCCGCGATGCAGCAGCACCAGCCGTGGTTCGCCCGCCTGTCGGCCGACCAGCGCGCCGGCGTCATGCTCGTGACCCAGACCGGGGTCGCCAACTTCGTGGCCTGGCTCGGCCAGCGCGGGGAGACGATCCGGCTCACCGCGGAGGCCTTCCGGATCGCCCCGCGCGACCTGACCCGCAGGCTCACCCTGAGCCAGACCGTCGACCTGGTCCGCATCGCCACCGACGTGTTCGAGCGCCAGCTCCCGCCGCTGGCCGCCGACGAGGCCGAGCGGCACTCCCTGGTGGAGAGCGTGCTGCGGTTCGGCCGCGAGATCGCCTTCGCCGCGGCGACCGCCTACGCCGCGGCCGCCGAGACCCGCGGCGCCTGGGACGCCCGGCTGGAGGCCCTGATCGTCGACGCCGTGGTCCGCGGCCCGGAACCCGGCGGCGTCGACGGCAGCGGCGTCGACGGCGGCGACGACGCGCTCGTGTCGCGCGCGGCGGCGCTGGGCTGGGACCCGGCCGCGGCGGTGCGGGTGATGGTGGGCAGCCCGCTGCCCGACCCGCCCCGCCGCCAGCTGCTCGACCTGCGCGACGAGGCCACCCGGGCCGGCCGCTCGCTGCTGGTCGGGCTGCAGGGCGCCCGGCTGGTCGTGCTGGTCTCGGAGCCGCCCCGCGGCGCGGGCCGGGCGGACGAGCCCCACCACCGACCCGACGGTGCCCCGGCCGGCGTCGACGCCCTGCACGACACGGTGACCGCGGCGTTCGCCCCGGGACCGGTGGTGATCGGCCCGGCCGCGCCAGACCTCGGGCGCGCCCACGTCAGCGCCCGCGAGGCCCTCTCCGGGCTGCGCGCGGCCCCCGGTTGGCCGCAGGCCCCGCGGCCGGTCGACGCCGACGAGCTGCTGCCGGAGCGCGCGGTCGCCGGCGACCCCGGCGCGCACCGCCGGCTGATCGAGCTCCTAGTCGCGCCGCTGGAGGCGGCGGGCGGCGACCTGCTGCGCACCGTGGAGGTGTACCTGGAAGGCGGCGGGGCGCTGGAGGCCTGCGCACGGACGCTCTTCGTGCACCCGAACACGGTCCGCTACCGGCTGCGCCGGGTGAGTGAACTCACCGGCCGCGCCCCCACCGACCCCCGCGACGCCCTCGTGCTGCGGGTCGCGGTGATGGCGGCCAGGATGGACGTCACCCGCCGGCCGGACCGGCCGGCATGAGCTGCGGAGTTCCTACAATGGCTGATCCATGCGACGTGGGCGGCGGTCGCACCGCGACCGCGGGCGTTGTGGGGAACCTCCAAAACGCGGCCCCGGAGTTGGTGGCTCACGGCATCCCGCGCCGGGGTGCGGGAGGTGTTGTGTTGTGCCCGTGATCGCCCTGCTCGCGCCCGGCCAGGGGTCCCAGACCCCCGGCATGCTGGCCCCCTGGCTCGACGAGCCCGCCGCCGCGCAGACCGTCGAGCGCTGGTCCGCCGCGACCGGCCTCGACCTGCGCCGCCTCGGCGTCGACGCCGGCGTCGACGAGATCGTGGACACCGCGGTGACCCAGCCGCTGGTGGTGGCGACGGCGCTGCTGGCCGCCGCCCGGCTCACCGCGGCGGCGGCGCTGCCGGCCGGGGCGCCCGTCGCCGGGCACTCGGTGGGCGAGCTGGCCGCGGCCGCGCT
>NZ_JAHDTH010000109.1 GCF_018531445.1 Pseudonocardia lacus | reverse complement strand
GTGGTCCGCGCGTCCGACGCGCGCCCCACCAGGGCCGCCGACGTGCACCTGCCGGCCACCGTGCTGGCCGCCGCGCCGCACCAGCGGGTCCGCGGGCGCTGCGGGGGCCGGCTGCGGCTGCGCCCCGACGACCTGCGCCACGCCGTCCGCGAGGGCCGCGAGGGCAACCTGGTGCTGTTCGTCGTCGACGCCTCCGGCTCGATGGCCGCCCGCGCCCGGATGACCGCGGTCACCGGGGCCGTGCTCTCGCTGCTGCGCGACGCCTACGAGCGCCGCGACCGGGTCGGCCTGGTCACCTTCCGGGCCCGCGAGGCCCAGCTCGTGCTGCCGCCGACGTCCAGCGTCCCGGCCGCGCAGGTGCGGTTGGCCGACATGCGCACCGGCGGGCGCACCCCGCTGGCCGACGGGCTGCTGCGGGCCCGCCGGGTGCTGGAGGTCGAGCGGCTGCGCGACCCGCGCCGCCGCCCGCTGCTGGTGCTGCTCACCGACGGTCGGGCCACGGTGCCCGCCCGCGCCGACGGCGACCCGGTGCGCGACGCCTGCCGCGCGGCCGGCCTGCTGGCCGCCGACGGGGTGGCGACGATCGTGGTGGACTGCGAGAGCGGCCCGGTGCGGCTGGGCCTGGCGGCCCGGGTCGCCGCCGCGGCCGGTGCGGAGCTGGTCGGCGTCGGGGCGCTCTCGGCCGACCGCATGCTCGACGTGGTCGGCAGGGGGCGCGCGTGAGGAGGACCGGATGCCGCAGGGGCAGGTGACGACGACCCCGGACGACGGGCTGACCACCAGGCAGCGCCGCAACCGCCCGCTGGTGATCGTGCACACGGGGGAGATGAAGGGGAAGTCGACCGCGGCGTTCGGGCTGGCGCTGCGCGGCTGGAGCCAGGGCTGGTCGATCGCGGTGTTCCAGTTCGTGAAGTCGGCGAAGTGGAGGGTCGGCGAGGAGGAGGCCTTCACGGCCCTGGGCGCGGTGCACGCCGAGCACGGCACCGGCGGGCCGGTCGAGTGGCACAAGATGGGCCAGGGCTGGTCCTGGAGCCGCAAGCAGGGCTCGGAGGAGGACCACGCCGCCAACGCCGCCGCGGGTTGGGCGGAGATCCGCCGCCGGATCGAGGCCGGCGCGCACGACATGTACGTCCTCGACGAGTTCACCTACCCGCTGAAGTGGGGCTGGGTCGACGTCGACGAGGTCGTCGAGGTGCTGGCCGCCCGCCCGGGCCACCAGCACGTCGTGATCACCGGCCGGGACGCCCCCGCGGCCCTGGTCGACGCGGCCGACCTGGTCATGGAGACCACGAAGGTCAAGCACCCGATGGACGCCGGGCAGAAGGGGCAGCGCGGCATCGAGTGGTGAGGCGTCCGCCAGGAGCGGACATCGGCGCCGTCCACGACGCCGTCCTGCCATGCTCGGTGTCGTGGACCTGCCCCCGTCGCTGACCCGCATCGTGCTCCCGTTCGGCCAGTGCTACGCCTGGCGCGACGGCGACGAGGTCACCCTGGTCGACACCGGCCCGCCCGGCTCCGGGGAGGCCGTCGCCGCCGCACTGGCCGGGCTCGGCCTCGACCGGGACGCCGTCGTGCGGATCGTGCTCACCCACCACCACATCGACCACTCCGGTTCGACGGCGGAGATCCGGGCCTGGAACGACGCGCAGGTCGTGGCGCACGCCTCGGACGCCGCCGTGGTGCGCGGCGAGGTCGCCCCGCCGCCGTTCGACCTGCTGCCCGCCGAGCAGCAGTTGTGGGACTCGCTCGGCGCGGACGACTCGCTGTCACCGCCGTCCCTCGTCGACGTTGAGGTCACCGGCGACGAGGTGCTGCCGTTCGGCAGGGGCGCGAGGGTCGTGCACGGCCCCGGCCACACCCCGGGCAGCATCGCGCTGCACCTGCCCGGGCCGCGGGTGCTGTTCACCGGCGACACCGTCGCGGAGAACGGGGGCGCGGTCATCCTCGGGCCGTTCAACCTCGACCGGCAGCAGGCGCTGGGCTCCTTTCACCGGCTCACCGCGCTGGACGTCGACGTCGCCCTGTTCGGGCACGGCGAGCCGGTCGACGGGGCCGGGCTGCGCGCCGCGGTCCCCGGTCCGTTCGCCGGGTGAGCCCGGAACCCGATCAGGGGCCCGTCGCGGGGGTAGTGTCCGAACGCGTGGAGTACACGCGTCTGGGAGATTCCGGGCTGAAGGTCTCGCGCATCTGCCTGGGGATGATGAGCTACGGCACGCCGAAGTGGCGGGAGTGGGTGCTCGACCTCGACGCCTCGCGCCCGCTCGTGCGCAGCGCCGTCGACGCCGGCATCACCTTCTTCGACACCGCCGACATGTACTCGGCCGGCGTCTCCGAGGAGGTCACCGGCACCCTGCTGGGCGAGATGTTCGCCGACCGCGACGACTACGTGCTGGCGACCAAGGTCTTCATGCCCTCCGGCGATGGCCCCAACGACCGCGGGCTCAACCGCAAGCACATCCTGGCGAGCATCGACAAGTCGCTGCGCAGGCTGGGCACCGACCACGTCGACCTCTACCAGATCCACCGCTGGGACCCGACCACCCCGATCGAGGAGACCATGGAGGCGCTGCACGACGTCGTGCGCGCCGGCAAGGCCCGCTACATCGGCGCCTCCAGCATGTACGCCTGGCAGTTCGCCAAGGCCCAGCACACCGCCGAGCTCGGCGGCTGGACCCGGTTCACCTCCATGCAGGACCACTACAACCTCCTCTACCGCGAGGAGGAGCGGGAGATGCACCCGCTCTGCCTCGACCAGGGCGTCGGGGTGATCCCGTGGAGCCCGCTGGCCCGCGGCCGGCTGGCCAAGCTGCCCGACCAGCGCACCACCACCCGCTCGTCGAGCGACCCGATCAGCGACAACCTCTACTCCGAGGCCGACGACGCCGTGGTGCACGCCGTCGCCGACGTGGCCAAGGCGCGCGGCGTGCCGCTGGCCCAGGTCGCGCTGGCCTGGATGCTGCACAAGGACGCGGTCACCGCGCCGATCATCGGGGCGACCAAGCCGGGCCACGTCGAGGACGCCGTCGCCGCCGCCGACCTGGAGCTCAGCGACGAGGAGATCGCCGCCCTGGAAGCGCCCTACGTGCCGCACCCGGTGCTCGGGCACCAGTGACGGACGCGCTCGTCGTCGCGGCGCCGGCGTCGGGCAGCGGCAAGACGACCGTCGCCACCGGCCTGATCGCGGCGCTGCGGCGGCGCGGGACGGCCGTGGCGCCGTTCAAGGTCGGCCCCGACTACATCGACCCCGGCTACCACGCGCTGGCCGCCGGGCGGCCCGGTCGCAACCTCGACCCGGTGCTCGTCGGGGCCGACCTGGTCGCCCCGCTGGCCCGCCACGGCGCCGCCGGCACCGACGTCGCGGTCGTCGAGGGCGTGATGGGCCTGTTCGACGGCCGGGTGCGCGACGGCGCCGGCTCCACCGCGCAGGTGGCCGGGCTGCTGCGGGCCCCGGTGCTGCTGGTCGTCGACTGCCGGGGCCAGTCGCGCTCGCTGGCCGCGTTGCTGCACGGCTTCCGCTCGTTCGACCCGGACGTGCGGGTCGCCGGCGTCGTGCTCAACCGGGTCGGCAGCCCGCGCCACGAGGACGTCCTGCGCGCCGCGGCCGACGAGGTCGGGATGCCGGTGCTCGGCGCGCTGCCCCGCCGCGACGCGCTCGCCGTCCCGTCGCGGCACCTGGGCCTGGTCACCGCGGCCGAGCACGGGTCGGCGGCCACCGCGGCGGTCGACGCGATGGCCGACCTGGTCGCCGAGCACGTCGACCTCGACGCCGTCGTGGCTCTCGCCTCGCCGCTGCCCCCCGGCCCGTCCTGGGAGCCGGCGGTGCCTGCCGGGCCCGCGGTGCGGGTGGCGGTGTTCGGGGGAGCGGCGTTCACCTTCGGCTACGCCGAGCACGTCGAACTGCTGGCCGCGGCGGGTGCCGAGGTCGTCGTGGTCGACCCGCTGCGCGACGAGCGGCTGCCCGCCGACACCTCCGCGCTCGTGCTGCCCGGCGGGTTCCCCGAGGAGCACGTGGCCGCGCTCGGCGCCAACGGACCGCTGCTCGCGGCGGTGCGCGAGGTCGCGTCGGCGGGCGCCCCCGTGCACGCCGAGTGCGGCGGGCTGCTCTACCTGTGCGCCGACCTGGACGGCGTGCCGATGGCCGGCGTGCTCCCGGCCCGGGCCGCCATGACCGGGCGGCTCACCCTCGGCTACCGCGACGCCGTCGCGCTGAGCGACTCGCCCCTGTTCCCGGTGGGCAGCCGGGTCAGCGGGCACGAGTTCCACCGCTGCGCCGTCGTCGAGCCGGCCGGCCCGGCCCCGGCGTGGGGGTGGCGGGGCGGCGCGCCGGAGGGCTGGGTGCGCGGGCGGGTGCACGCGTCGTTCCTGCACACCCACCCGGCCGGGAACCCGGACGCGGTGGCCCGCTTCGTCGGGGTGGCGGCGGCCGCCCACCGCGGAACGCACGCCTCGGCGGGCTAGGCGGTATCCGTGGGGCGGGGCCCGGCTCCCCCGCACGTCGACGCGGGTGACAGCGTGGTCGCGCCGTGAGCCCCACCCGGTGCGCGCCGTCGCAGCGTTGGGTGCGTGGCGCAGCCTCAGGTGGGTGGTCGCAGGGCGCCGGCGGGTTGCGATCACGCAGTCCGTGCTGCGAGACGCGTTCAGCGCTGTGAGCTCCGCTCGGGGTGACCGGCGTGCCCCTCGCAGCGCTGGGTGGGTGTCGCAGCCTCGGGTGGGTCGTCGCAGCGCGCCGGCGGGGTGCGACAACCCAGCCCGTGCTACGAGGCGCATCGGGCGTCGCGAGGCCCTGTCGGGTCTGCGACGCCGCGGCAGGGCTGTGCGGTGGAGGTGTGCGGCGGGGTCTCCACCACTCCGTAGACGGATTGTGGCTCCCGTTCCGGGGATCCGGCAGTTACCGTCTAGTAAGAACCCTCGACGGGGAGGTGGGCCATGACGCGCATCGGGCTCGTTCTCGGGGCGGGAGGGATCCTCGGATCCGCGTGGATGGCCGGCGCCCTGGCCAACCTGGCCGAGCACGTCGACCGCCCGCTGGGGGAGGTCGACCTGCTGCTGGGCACCAGCGCGGGCAGCGTCCTGGGGGCCGCGCTGCGCTGCGGGATGACCGTCGACGAGCTGGTTGCCCACCAGCGCGGCGCCGCGCCCGCCGAGATCGCCCCCGACCTGGACGGCGGCGACCTGCCCGACATGCGCACCATCGAGCGCGAGTCCGGCGACGGACGCCCGCCGCTGCCGCTGCCGTGGATCGGCTCCCCGCGGCTGCTGGCCGCCGCGGCCGCGCACCCGCTGCGGACGAACCCGGTGATCGCCGCGTCCGGGCTGCTGCCGGCCGGGCGGGCGCAGATGGGCTCGCTGGTCCGGATGGTCGTGGCGCTGCAGACCCGGCTCGGCGTGACCACCGACGGCTGGGTCCCCGGCGCCCCGCTCTGGGTGGTGGCCGTCGACTACGACTCCGGGCGGCGGGTCGTGTTCGGCCGCGAGGGCGCCCCGCCCTCGACGGTCGGCGACGCGGTGCTGGCCTCGTGCTCGATCCCCGGCTGGTTCACCCCGCGGGTGATCGGCGGGCGCCGCTACGTCGACGGCGGGGTGGCCTCGTCGACCTCGGTCGGGCTGCTGGCCCGCCCGGGGGCGCCCGCGCTGGACGAGGTGTACGTGCTGGCCCCGCTGGCCAGCCACGCCTACGACCGCCCGCGCGACCCGGTGGCCTGCCTGGAGCGCGCCGTCCGGCACGTGCTCACGCGCTGGCTGGACGCCGAGGTCCGCGCCCTACGCGCGACGGGCACCCCGGTCACCGTGCTCACCCCGGGCCCGGCCGACCTCGCGGCCATGGGCGCCAACCTGATGAACCCCCGCAGGCGGTCGGAGGTGCTCGACACCGCGCTGCGCACCTCGGCCGCCGCGCTGGCCGGGGCCGACGGGTCGGACCAGCGGGCCGCCTGAGCGGTTGATCACCGCCGCGGGGCCGGCACCCGGCCCGCGGTGGCATCCTCGGCGGGGTGACGACTTCGACCCCGCACCGCACCGACGCCCGCCTGCGCATCGACCTGTGGAGCGACGTCGTCTGCCCGTGGTGCTACCTGGGCGCGACGCGGCTGCGCAAGGCCATCGCCGCCTCGCCCCGCGCCGACTCGATCGACCTCGTGTACCACGCCTACGAGCTCGACCCGACCGCCCCGGCCGAGGTCCACCCGAACCTGGAGTACCTGGCCGAGAAGTTCGGCATGCCGCCGGCGCAGGTCGAGGAGATGGAGGCCGGCATGGCGGCCCGCGCCGCCGCCGAGGGCCTGCCCTACACCGCGCACCGCCCGCACGCCAGGACCTTCGACCTCCACCGCCTCACGGCCTTCGCCGCGCTGAGCGGGAAGTCCGCCGCGCTGATGGCGGCCCTGCAGCACGAGCTGTTCTCCGGCGGGCGCGACGTCTTCGACCACGCCGTCCTCGCCGACGTGGCCGCCGAGGTCGGCCTGGACCGCGCCGCCGCCGCGGAGGTGCTGGCCGGCGACGCGCACACCGACGAGGTCCGCGCCGACATCGCCGAGGCCCACCGCATCGGCGTGCGCGGCGTCCCGTTCGCGGTGCTCGCCGGCCGGTTCGGGGTCTCCGGCGCCAGCGAGGTCGACGGCTACGCGCACGCCATCGAACGCGCCTGGGAAGTCGTCGACGAGGCCTGAGCGCCCGGCACCCACTCGTCGCGCCGACGCACACCTGGTGACCGCCGCGCACATGTCGTGGCGTGTGCGCGGGGGCGGCCGGTGTGCGCGGAGACAGCGGGTGTGCGTGACGATGGCCGGTGTGCGTTGGGCGGTCGGGGCGCGCGGCTGTTGCTCGATCGGGCGGCTGTGGGGGTGTGACGCCTCGCCCGCGCCGTGGACGCCGGTACCCCCGCCCACCCAGACTGACGGGGTGGATCGCGGGAAGGGGAGCGGTGGGGGAGCGGGCGTGAACGAGCCCTACCTGGCCGGGCTGTCGTTGACGGGGCGGCGCGTCGTCGTGGTCGGGGGCGGGTCGGTGGCCCAGCGCCGCCTCGGCGGCCTCATCGCCGCCGGGGCCGACATCGAGCTGGTGGCCCCGGCGGTCACCCCGGCGGTGGAGGGGATGGCCACCGCGGGCGAGCTGCGCTGGACGGCCCGCCCCTACCGCGACGGCGACCTCGACGGCGCCTGGTACGCCCTGGCGTGCACGGACGACGCCGACGTGAACGCCGCGGTGAGTGCGGAGGCCGAGCGCAGGCGGGTGTTCTGCGTCCGCGCCGACCACGCCCCCGGGGGCAGCGCCGTCACCCCTGCCGTCGGCCGCCACGACGGCCTGACCGTGGGCGTCCTCGCCGGCCGGCGCCCCCGCCGCGCCGCCGCCGTCCGCACGGCCCTCGTCGAGGCGTTGCAGGCCGGCGTCGTCGACGACACCGCCGAGCCGGTGACCCCGGGCGTCGCGCTGGTCGGCGGCGGCCCCGGCGACCCCGAGCTGATCACCGTGCGCGGCCGCCGGCTGCTGGCCAGGGCCGACGTCGTCGTCACCGACCGGCTCGGTCCGCGCGACCTCCTCGACGCGCTCTCCCCGCACGTCGAGGTGATCGACGCGTCCAAGATCCCCTACGGCCGCGCGATGGCCCAGGACCGGATCAACGAGCTGCTGGTGGAGCACGCCAGGGCCGGCCGGTTCGTGGTGCGCCTCAAGGGCGGCGACCCCTACGTCTTCGGCCGCGGCTTCGAGGAGGTGCTGGCCTGCGCCGAGGCGGGCGTCCCGGTGACCGTGGTCCCCGGGATCACCAGCGCCTTCGCCGCGCCCGCCGTCGCCGACGTGCCGGTGAGCCACCGCGGGGTCGTGCACGAGGTCGTCGTGGTGTCCGGGCACGTGGCCCCGGACGACCCCCGCAGCCTGGTCGACTGGCCGGCGCTCGGACGGTTGAAGGGCACCGTCGTGCTGATGATGGCCGTGGAGCGGCTCGGGCTCTTCGCCGACGCGCTGATGGCCGGGGGGCGGGCGGTCGACACCCCGGTGGTGGTCGTGCAGGACGGGACGACGCGGATCCAGCGGACGGTGCGGGCGACGCTCGGGACAGTCGCGGGGGTCGCCGAGGCCGAAGGGGTCGCGCCGCCGGCGGTCGTGGTGGTCGGGGCGGTGGCCGGGCTGGTGGGGGAGCCGGTGACGGTCGACCGGCTCGGGCCCGCCTGAGTGCAGCGCCATCGTTGATAGGGGCGCATGAACGGTTGAGCGGCAACAATCTCGATCTCGCCCAATCGGAAGAGGCCCACGTTACCAGTCGGCCGGCCAGCTGGTTCGGCCGACCAGCTCTTCACATGTCCGGTCTTGGGGCTATGGTGGCCCTTTTGGAGTCTGCCCACTCCACAACTGCCTGGTCTATACGGAGTTCGCTTCGCAATGTTCGTGGACGAGAACAAGGGCCGGACAGCGCTGATGCTGCACCCGGTGATCTTCGCGGTGCCGGCCGCCAAGGTGACCTGGTCGCTGGTCGTGCGGTGTGCTGGTTTCGGCTGGGGAGTGTGCCGTAGCGCCCTGGTCGCTGCGCGGATCGTGGGCGAAGTCGTTGCCACCTGGTCCACGACGCCTCTTCGCCGAATGGGCGTGACTTCGCCAGGGCAGGTGGCCGACCGGATACCGCTGTGGGACGCCATCAAGTTCGGCTTCGCGCGGTGGAAGCGGCGGGCGTGGCGGATCTCTGGACCCGTTCCGATCGTCGTGGAGCCCGTGACGCCAGCGAGGTGGCGACGGCTGCGTCGGGTGCGCCTCCAGTCGCTGAAGGACGCCCCAAGAGCCTTCACGGACAGCTACGCCCGTGAGCGGAACCGTCGGGTGGTGCGCAAGGAGCACTGGGTCGCGAGGATCGAGTCGTCGGAATGGGTCATCGCGCTGCGCCCGGGGATCTTCACCGAGGGGACCGTCGGCGTGGCCCGGCTTCTGCCTCAGGACCCGGACGGCGTTCAGTTCATCGAGTGCGTCTGGGTCCGGCCGTGGTGGCGCGGGATGGGGATCGTCGAGCTGATGATCAACGATCTCGAGAGGCGCGCCCAGAAGGCGGGCAGCACGGAGTTGTCCCTCTGGGTGCTGCAGGGCAACGCGGCTGCGTGGAAGGCCTACAAGAAGCTCGGCTTCAAGGGTGTCGGAAAGCAATTTCTGCCGAAGGAGTACGCCGCCAACGGACGGCGTGTCCTGGAGCACCGGATGAGCAGAGCCATCGCTCAGCCGGTGGCCGCTTCCGTCGCTCACGACACAGGCGTCGAGCCCCAGGACGTCGAGCGCTTCCGCGAGGTCATGCACGGGTCTGATGCGTTGGACGGAGTTCTCCCAACCGGCCAGATCGGCGGCCCAGGCCTGGAGCCAGGCAGTGCAGAGCTGGGGGGACAACAGCTCGAGCTGGCTTCGAGCGGCGGCGAGTGAGGCGAGCGCGTCCTGTCTGACGCTCTCTGAGTCGCTCAGGAGCCGGACGACCTCGTCCATCCCGCTGAGCCGATCGGCGACGAACCGCTCCCAGTACCCGAGGTCCGCGGCGGCGAGGCGGTCGAGGTACTCGTCCTCCTCGTGCTGGCGCTCGAACAGGGCGTACATGCCCTCGGCCAACAGGTCCCCGAACTCCTCCTGGCGGGCGCGGTCGGGCTCGCGGTACGGGTCGAACGGCGCCTGCGTGGCGTACCCGGCGTGCGCGACGTCCCGTCGAGCGGCCATCCGGGAGAAGAAGAACCAGTCCTCGTTGTAGATGTCGGGGAAGAACGGCAGGGGCTGGTCGTTGCAGTTGACCGCGAGCGCAGCCCCGGTGATGAACGTGTCCTGCGGCATTCCGGCCAGCCGGCGCCCGTGGCAGACGACGGAGTTGTCCGGGTAGTCCCGGCACGCGAGCCCGGCCACCTGGTGGGAGTCGAGGTGGTGCGCGAGGTTCCGCACGGTCGTGAGGGGCAGGGCCAGAGGCTGGTCGCGGGTCGGTTCGGCGATGTCGTCGTCGAGGAAGAGGACCTTGCCCCAGCCGGCGAGCCGGGCCGTCAGCAGGCCGATGTTCCGCTTCAGGCTCAGGTCGCTGCGCCGTCCCGCGCTCGCGTCCCGGAAGCGCGGTGCCGACGTCCGCGTCGGGACCAGGTCGTGGTGGTAGCCGACGGGGACGTCGACGCTCACCGCTCGGCAGCCGGGCATGCGGGCGAGGTGCTCGGCCGCGTCGACGTAGGTTGTCTGCCGGCTGCACAGCACCACGAGCGGCGTGCGCATGCGGACGGCCAGGTTCGCTGCCGCGTCCAGCGCCGCGACCCCCCGGGACGCCGGCACGACGACCGCGTCGATCCGGCTCGTCCGTCCCGCCGGGCGCAGCCGGGAGACGTCCCGCATGAGAGCGGCGTGCGAACCGTGGTGGAGCCTGGGGCGACCGGGGTCGGGCCGCACCTCAGTCCTCCTCGTCCGGAGACCACTCGAACACCCGTGCGTCGGGGTTCTGGAGGTCCGGCGCGAGGACCTTGCCGGAGAGGACCGGTACCCGCACGAGCATCGCGAACGCGCCCGACGGGAAGCGCTGGGCGAGGTAGGCCTCGTTGCTCGGGCGGACCGTCTCGTCGGTGATCGTGAGCACCGCACCCAGGACGCCTTTGGAGTGCACCCCGTTGCAGATCGTCAGCGTGCGGCCGTAGTTGAACGGGTTCGGCAGGCGGGCCAGCAGCGCGACGTCCTCGACCAGTTCCTGGTGGCCCTCGAACTCCTCGGTGACCGGGAAGTAGGTGCGTTCCTCGCGGTTGTCGGCCTTGCGGACCCGGAACACCTCGCCGGTCTCCAGTCGCGGGTCCTCGTACTGCTCGATGGGCAGCCGCCGCAGTGACGACAGCACGCGGCGCACGGTCGGGTTCCAACCGACGCCGCCGAGCACGACGAGGTGGTTCTGCAGCTCGGCCTGCTGGACGTCGGACGGGAGGCGATGCAGGACGTGCGTCTCCGGGTTGAGGGCGCGCAGGTGGCCGAAGATCTCCAGGAGGGCGTCGAGGTCGGCGTACTTGTGCAGCCGGTTGTGGTTGACGTCGTCCTCCTTCGCCAGGGGACCGAGCACGCCCTCCGGCACCTCCGGACAGATGATCACGACCGGGCCGGGGTCCTCGAAGGACAGCACCTGCCGGCGGAATTCGCCGTTGGGAGCGCTCTCTCCGACGACGGCGCTGTGCAGGGCGAAGAGCTCGTCCTCCAGTTCGCGGAAGCGCTCCTTCTCCTCCTCGTCGAGCTCGGCCAACGGAATGAGGTGCGGGGCGCCCTCCAGTGAACGGCGGGTCGCGAAGAAGCGCGCGTACGCATTGAGCCGGGACGGCGTCGGGGTCTTCGGGTTGGTCAGCGACTCCCACGAGCTGAGCGTCGCCGGCGCTACCCGGGTTTGCGCGCTCAACGCTCGGGCGAGGTGTACTTGGGTGATGTTGGCTTCCGGCCACTCGTGCTCGCGCAGATCGCGTAGTCTGCGCGCGAGGCGCGCGGCTCTCCCGTTCTCCGATGCCATGGCCCGCCCCTCCGGCTCATCGAACGGGCGCCGAACAATGGTGTTGCTCGACGCCGCCCGGGCGGACTCTACCGGGGGTGTGCCGCACGTGGAATAGGTCGACCGAAGCGATCTGAAGGTCGGTGTTGTTCGTCGTAGTGCGGCGTCCTCCGATCGGCTGCGGGCGGGAGAAGATCGACTTCGGGAATCGCGATCGTCCATCGTGGACCGTGACCATGAACTCCGACGAGTGCCGCGTGGCTTGTCGCGATCTTCGGCGGGGGTCTACCGGGGAGCGGGCGACGTGAGCGCGGCGATGACGCTCCGGATGACTCGTTCGGTAGAGCGGCCTGAATTCGTGTAAAGCATTCTGAAGTCTTGTCCATGTCAGGCAGAGGAATTGGCCCGGCGCTTCCGGTGGATCGCACGGGAAACGTAATGCAATACTCGTCCAGGGTGCGCGTCAAGGGGGTCTCCCCGATTGATGCGCGCCGCTGTGGAAAGGCGCTCCTCGACCTCCGGGCGGTGTGCCATGACCTCGACGTACGACGACCCGCACCTCGACACCCTCATGGGTGTCGTCGCGGCCTTGGAGTGTGGCGACTGGCGCACCGCGTGGATCGAGCTGTTCCGCGGCGATCCCACGGGCGGGCGGGCGGAGCTCGTCGACCTGACCGTCTGCCTGCGCTGCGTGGTCCGCAGCATGCGGTTCCAGTGCGCGGACGGCGACGTCCGGATGGCGTGGGAGCAACTCGACACCGCCACCCGGAAGCTGCGCGCCGGGGGGCACCCCCTCGTCCTGGGGCGGGAACCGCCGCGGACGTGGCGGCAGGGGCACCTGGTCTGGGCGACCATCCGGCTCGTCCTGCGGGAGAGGGCCGACCTGGACGCCGCCCGGCAGACCTTCGAGCAGCTACCGCGCGGCCGCCAGGAACTCGTGCACGCCTGCGTGCAGCACCTGGTCTGGGTGGAGTTCGATCCGTGGACGGTGCGCGTGCACCCGGAGGACCGCACCCTCCTGCGCCTCGACGAGGCCGCGTACGAGCGCTTCCGGATCATCAACCGCACGGACATCTGCGCCAGGGCCACTCGGCTGCGCCAGTTCGCCGATGTCCACCGGGGACCGGTCAGCGTGAAGTCGTGGCAGCGGATCGGTGGTTACGGGCCCGTGCGAGAGGGTGCGCTTCGCGTGCTCGCCGAGGAATCCGTCTCGCACCACCCGGTAGGCATGCCGGTGCGGCTAGGTCGTGTGCGGGCGCGGGCGCACGCCCAGCAATGGCTGCGCGACACCGTCCGGTGAGGCGACGGAATCGCGGTCTGGCGCCGGTGCTGCCGGTGGTGCGACACTCTGGGTCCTAGCGGGGTTGGGTGTACTTCGGCCGACTCGGCGCCGCGGCCATGCGAACTGTGGTGGCGACACCGGGTTGCGGATCACTGGAGGCAACCGCGATGACGTCGTCGAGTGCCCGCGTGAACGGCCGATGGTGCCGGGTCGACCCCGGTGAACTCGAATCGGACGCCGAAGTGGCCCCCGGGATCGCGATCAGCTGGGATCCGACCGCTCCGCACCGGTGCGCGGGTTTCCGCGCGGAGGCGCCGGAGGACCTCCGACCGGTCGTCGACGTCCTGCGCGCCCTGGGGGCCGAACCGGCCCGCTGGCTGCGGCTGGTGGCGTTGCTCGCCTTCGACCGGCTCCTGCACCTGCCGCTCAACCGGTCCCTGCTGGACGCGGAGATCGCCGTCGCCCAGCACGAGGTGGCCCGTACGCTCGCTCCTGGGAGCGGGACCCGCGAGCACCTCGTGCGTCAGGCGCTGGGCCGCGCTCGCGACGCCGCGCCCGGGCTGCTGCGCTACCTCGAGCACCTCGTGGTCCGGGGGAGCCGGCCGCCGCGCGCGCTCGACGCGGCGCTCGAACGTGTCGCGGCCGGCTACCGGTCCCTCCTCGGCGAGGTCGGTGAGCCCGACCCGCAGCTGGCCGTGGTGACCGAGGCATGGCACCAGCTGTCCCAGCTGGACGTGGGCGACGACCGCGGGGCGGACCCGGTTCCGCGGTCCGCGCCATCAGCACGGGGCGGTGTCGACCTCCTCGATCCGCGCATGGTGAAGGCGCGGCTGCTGGACCTGGGCACGGCGGTCGACGCCGCCGAGATCGACGTGACCCCGATGCACTGGAAGGGGCGGCCCGCGGTGCGCGTCCGGGTCGCGGCCTACGGCGGGCCTGGGGGCCCGGACGACCCGGACCTCGCGGTGCGGCTGGTCGAGCGGCGGTCCGGCGAGATCTGCGGGCACGGGCTGCTCGGCGAGCGCTCGACCGTCCCGTCCTTGTCGCTGCGCGAGGCCGACGACGCGTACTTCGAGGGCGTCGTGGAGCTGCCTGACGGCGTCGACCCCGACGACGTCCGGGTGGACCTCGTCGACGCCGGCGCCGCTCGGCCGCTGCCGCCCGCGATCGACGACGCCGAGCTGCGCCGCGTCCGGCGGGCCGCGCTGTTCCTCGCCGCGTGGCGCTCGCTGGTCGCGGAGGCCCGGCTGTGGGGGGTGGGCGCCGCTCCCGCCGACCGGCTGCGCGACCTCGCCGACCGCCTCGGCCCCGGGCCCGCCGATGCGCCGTTGTGGGCGGGCGGGCCGTCGACCGCATCGCTGCACCGCCTGGCCGACCTGGGTGACGAAGCGCTGGCCGAGCTGCTGGCCGCCGACGGTCCGCCGACCGGCGTCCGGCGCACGCCGGCCGCGGTGCACGGTCCGGGTGACCTGCTGGCCGCCGAGGTGGCGGCCGCCTTCGAGCGCCGAGCCGCGTAGCCGCCGGAGGGTCGGAGTCCCTCCGCGGGACTTTCTCCAGCAATTGCACTGCGGTTGTTCCATGCTCGGTCCCGCGCGCCGCCGAATCCGGCGGTGCCCGCTCGGATCGAAGGTGGGAAATGAGAACAACGTCGACCGCGCCGATGCGCGGATGGCGGCGGCCGCCACTGCGGCGCGATTCCTCGCTTCGAGGGGAATCGCGTGGCGCGAGGGCGGACGGTCATCGACCGATGTGGACGCGGGGGGTGCGGTCATGAGTCGGCGGAGACCGGTCCCCGTCGAGGTCGTGTCCTTCCCGGCGCCGCGGACGATGGAGCAGAACCGGGTGCGGGAGGCGAACCTCGTCTCCGCCTGCTTCTCCGTGATCTGCGCACTGGCCTGCGTGTGCGGGCTCGTCCCGGCGGTCGGTCGGGCGGTGTCGTCGTTCTTCGTGGTGGTCATCGTGGGCGCGGTGGTCGCAGCCGTCCTGCACCAGGTCATCCGGAGAGTTCGCGTCTACCGGGAGGACCGTGAGGACGAGCGCGTTGCGGCCCTCTGGCGCGAGGCGCACGCCGAGCCGGCGCGCTCGGGTGGCCGGTCCGGGACGCCCGCTCGGGTGGCGTGATCAGGTCTGCGCCCGAAGCCGTCGGGGGGCGGTTTCGGGCGCGCCGAGCCAGTGGACGAACGCCGCGACCGCGATCAGCGCGGTGAGGGCGAAGGCGGTGCCGAAGCCCGTCGCGTCGGCGACCAGGCCGGCCACGACCGGGCCGACGACCGCGCCGACGTCGCCCACCATCTGGAACCCGGCCAGGGCTGTTCCGCTGCTGCCGCGGACGTCGCTGACCACGTCGGCGACGGCGGCGTTCATCGGCGCGTCCAGCAGGCCGTTGCCCACGCCCACCAGTAGCGAGGCCAGCACGAACAGGGGGAGGGAGGCGGGTAGGCCGGGCAGGAGCGTGCCCGCGGCGCAGATGCCCAGGCCGAGCAGAACGGGGAGGCGGCGGCCGCAGGCGTCCGCCATGCGGGCGCCGACGACGAGGGCGGCGGCGGTACCGCCGGCCGTCACCGCGAGCACGGCGCCCGACCAGGCGGCGGGCCGGGCCAGGACGTCGACGACGTAGAGCGGCACCAGCGCGACCCAGACGCCGTAGACCGTCCAGCCGTGCACGAAGTTCGCGGTGAGGGCGGCCCGGAAGGTGCGGTGGCCGAAGGCAGCGGGAAAGGTGGCGGCGGGGCGCCCGGGGGTCGGCCCGCCGTCCGCCCGGCCGCGCAGGGCCACGGCGCTGAGGGCGGCGGCGACGACGAGCAGGACGGCGTAGGCCAGGAACGGCAGCCGCAGGCTCTGCCCGATGAGGGCGCCGCCCAGCAGCGGGCCGGCGATCGTGCCGAGCAGGAAGCCGGTGGCCCAGGCCCCGACCGCGCGTCCGCGCAGGTGCGGTGGGGAGAGCCGGACCAGCAGCGCCGCCGCGGACACGGTGAACATGGTTGAGCCGATGCCGCCGAGTGATCGCAGCACCAGCAACTGCCAGTAGGTCGCGGCGAAGGCGCAGGCCGCGCTGGAGGCGGCGACGATCGCCAGCCCAGCGCAGAACACCCGCAGCTCCCCGATCCGGCCGACGAGCCGGCCGCTGACGGGGGCGAAGACGAGCCGGCACACCGCGAAGGCGCTTACGACCAACGATGCCGCGGCGACGCCGACGCCGAAGCCGGTGGCGAAGACCGGCAGCGCCGGCGCGACGATGCCGTAGCCGAGCGCCACGACGAAGGATGCGACGACCAGGACCCGGATCGCGCCGGGCAGGCGGTCCGTCGTCGGCACCGCCTGAGACTACGGCGGCGGGTGAGGGGACGACGGCGACCGCGCGGGTGAACCCCTCAGCACTCCACCGGGTCGGTGATCGAGGTGGCTTTGCGGATCAGCCAGACCGGCGTGGAGCCGTCCATCTCGTAGGCCAGGTCCCAGTAGGTGCACTCCTGCCCCTGCGGGCCGTCCTCGGCGGACTGGGTGCTGGTGAAGCTCATGTCGACCTCGATGGTGACCGGGTCGATGTCGCGCACCGCGGTGATCTTCGCGTCGTAGATGATCGTGGTGAGCTGGCCCTGCGCCCAGGCGTCGATGCCGCCCTGGAAGGTGGCGGAGTCGGTGGTGAAGTAGGCGAAGGCGTCCTCGTAGCGCGACTGGTTGATGCCCAGGATGTACTCGCGCAGGCTCGACCGGGCGCCCACGACCGCGGGGTGGTTGACGCCCGGCTCGACGGCGACGGTGGCGTCGAAGGGGATGTCGATCTGGGTCGTGGTGGGCGGCGGGGTCGTGGTCGCGCGGGTGGTGGTCGGGGCGGCCGCGGCGGTGGTCGTCGTCGGGCCGTTGCCGGTGGTGATGGGCTGCGGGCGGTTGAGGTACCAGGCCAGCACGCCGGCGCCGACGATCACGACGATCGCGGCGGCCACCCCGGCGATGAGCGGGCCGCGGCGCGGCCGGGCGGGCATCGGCGGGGGCGACCACGGGGGCGGCTGGGGGCCGGGGACGGCCCGGGTCAGCGGTTGGGCCGGCAGCTGGGCGGGCATGGGCTCGGTCGGCGGGGGGTTGTTCGACGTGCTGTGGCTGCCGTAGGGCTCGGCGATCCAGGCCGGGACGCGCGGGGGCGCGCCCTGGCCGGTCCCGCTCAGGGCGGTGGGGCCACTGGTGCTGGCCCGGTCGGTCGCGGCGAAGCCGGGCACCAGCGGCCGCAGCGGGGCCACCCCGGGCCCCGAGCGCGGGGTCGCCCAGGTGACGGTATCGCCGTGGCTCGGGCGCTCGCCCTCGATGACGGCCCGGGTGACCGGGCGGCCGGTGCTGCGCTGGGCCGCCTGCATCTCGACGGCGGCGTCGGCCGCGGACGGGAACCGCTCGGCGGGCGACTTCGCCATCATGCGCTCGATGACGCGGGCCACCACGTCGGGCACGCCGCGCGGGCGCAGGTCGGGGACCGGGTCGCGGACGACGCGGGCCACCGTGGCCAGCAGGTCGTCGTTGCCGGTCTCGGAGGTGAAGGCGGGACGGCCGACGAGCAGCGTGTACAGCGTGGCGCCCAGGCCGTAGATGTCGGAGGCGACGGTCGCGGTGCCGTCGAGCAGGCGCTCCGGGGCGGCGAACGCGACGCTGGCCTTCACCCGGCCGTCGGTGGTCTCGGTGACGCCGGGCAGCCGGGAGATGCCGAAGTCGGCCAGCTTGGGCTCGCCGTACTTGGAGACCAGGACGTTGGCCGGCTTCATGTCCAGGTGCAGGATGCCGGCGCGGTGCGCGGTCTCCAGCGCACCGGCCATCATCACCCCGGTCTCCAGGACCTCCGACCAGGGCAGCGGGCCCTCCCGGGCGATGCGGTCGCCCAGCGACCCCTCGCTCATCAGGTCCATCACGATGTAGGCGCGGCCGGAGTCGGTGGTGCCGCCGCGCAGCACCGTGACGATGTGCGGGTGCCCGGACAGGGCGCCCATGGCCTGGCACTCGCGCAGGAAGGCCTTGCGGACGTTGTCGCCGTTGAGCCGCTCCTCGATCACCTTGACCGCGACGGAACGGCCGAATTCGGGCTCCTCGACCTTGAACACGGTCCCGAAGCCGCCCTGCCCGATCACCTCGGGGTTCTCCAGGCCGGGTATCTCCAACGGGGGAACCGAGGTCACCGGCGCAGTGTAGAGCCGCCGGTCCAACGACCGACCGCCGTACACGTCCTCGGGAGCCGGACCTGTCCGTACGCCACAGCGTGACGGCCCGGACACGGCGGACCGGGCCCGACGACGAGGTCGGGCCCGGTCCGGGGGTGGTGCGGGAGGGTCAGAGCGCGAGCAGCCGGTCGAAGAAGCTGCGGTAGCGGCGCAGGGCAAGGCGCAGGTCCTCGGTGGAGGTCTCGTCGGCGTCCAGGCCGTGCTCGAGGTCGCTGCGCTGCTTGCGGAACAGCTGGTCGAGCTCGTCGAGCAGCTCGCCGACCAGCTTGTCGGCCTTGGCGACGGCCTGGCGGGGCTCGTCGACGAACTCGCCCTTCACGGCGTCCCACCGGGCGGAGTAGGCGTCGACCCGGTCGCCCGGCACGAGCCGCTCCAGCTTGTCCGGCCCCGCCGCGCCGCCGGAGTGGTCGGTGCGGTCGTCGGTGTCCGAGCCGACGTCCACGGTCCGCATGCCGGAGTCGGCGTGGCGACCGGAGGCGTGCCCGTCGACGTCCGAGCCGGTGTGGTCGGTGCCGGTGTGGTCGGTGCCGGTGTGGTCGGTGCGGGTGTGGTCGGCGCCGGAGTGGTCGACCGAGTCGGCGTCGTGCGGGTAGCCGCCATCGGTGCGGGGCTCGTCGGTCGCCGTGGTGTCGGTGGACGACGGGTCGGCGGAGGTCGCGTCGTGCCCGGTGTCGTGGGCGGAGTCAGCGGTGGTGTCGTCGCCGTGGCGCTGGGCGTAGCCACCGGGCTCGCGGCCGGTGCCGTCGGCGGTGCCGTCGACGGTGCCGTCGACGCCCTCGTAGCGGGCGGCGTCGTCCTGGGCGGTGACGTCGACCTCGGAAGCCCGGTAGGCCCCGCCGCCGTGGTGCGGGTCGGTCTCGGTGTGCCGGTCGGCGGTGGTCATCGCTTCTGCTCCTCGGTCGTCGTGGTCACGTCGTTGTGGGCGACCCCGTTGCGGGTGGCGTGGCCGTCGGTGCGGGGGTCGGTGGCGTGGTGGGAGTCGTCGACCCCGTCGTGCCGGTCGTCGTGCCGGTCGTCGTGCCCGTCGTGCCGGTGCCGGCCGGAGTCGTGCGGGTCGTGCGCGGAGTCCTTGCCCAGCAGGGCCTCGACCAGCGAGCGGTACGAGGTGACGGCGGTGCGCTGCTTCTCGGTGTCGACGTCGCCGTCGGCGTCGCGCACGGCGCGGGCGTCGCGGTAGTGGCGCACGACCTGCGGGTGGTCGACCGAGAGGTCCTCGGCGCGGCGGTCGAAGTCGCCCTCGACCGGGTAGCCGCGCACCCGCATGATCTCGACGACCAGGTCGTCGGCCTGACGCAGCGAGCCGGCCGGGTCGTCGACGAACCCGCGCTGGATGGTGGCCCAGCGGTCGGTGAAGCCGTCGCGCTCCTCGGGGCGCAGGTCGCGGATGTCGAGCTCGCGCACCCGGCTCTCGCGCTCGGTCAGCGCGGCCTCGGCGGACTTGCGGTCGCCGGTCTCCTCGACGCTGCGCTCGTACTCCTCGCCGTAGTGCTCGCGCAGGCGCTGGGAGCGGCGCTGGCGGGCCAGCACGAAGGCTCCGGCGGCGAGCGCGGCCACGACGAGGACGACGATGACGACGATCACGGTGGTATCCACGCGGACACACCTCTCTGCCTGTGTCGTCCCACCCGATCGGATGGGGTGCTTGACAGTCGGGTTCCCGATCTGATCGCGAACTCAAACCTCGTGGTCGGCGTCCCGTTGACCCTGCGCCCCACCGTGTGTTGCAGTTCCTGCGACGGCAGTGCAGGAAGCCGGTGCGAATCCGGCGCGGTCCCGCCACTGTCACCGGGGAGCGCACGCCCACCTCACGACCACTGCCGCGCGGAACGGCGGGAAGGTCGGGCGCGCCGTGCCGATCCGGGAGCCAGGAGACTCGCTGCCGTCGCTGGATCCCCTGCGATTGAGGGCGCGGACCCTCGAGGAGGAACGATGACCGGCGACCCGTCCCCCGCACCCACGAGCCCACCACCCACCCCGCCCGTCGGCACGCTCGTCGGCGTCGGCGTGGGGCCCGGCGACCCCGACCTCGTGACCGTGCGGGCCGCCGACCTGCTGGCCGCGGCGGACGTGGTGTTCGTCCCGGCCGCCGACCCGGACGGCACCGGGGTCGCCGAGCGCGTCGCGCTGCACTACGCCGAGGCCTGGCGGGTGGAGCGCCTCGTCGTGGACCCGCACGACCGCGAACGCGGCTGGGACGCGGCGGCGGTCGCGGTGGCCCGCTGGTTCGGCGAGCACCACCGCGGCGTCGCCGCCGTCGCGACCGCGGGCGACCCCCGCGGCTACTCGACCTTCACCGACCTGGCCGAGTCGGTCCGCGCCCTCGCGGGCGACCTGCGCGTGCGGATCGTCCCGGGGATCACCGCGCCGCAGGACGTCGCCGCCGGCACCCCGCTCGCCCGGGGGTCGTCGTGACCGGCGCCCTCGCGGAGACCCTCGCCGCGATCCGCCCGGTCGACGCGGGCGCCCGCGCCGAGGCGGCCGAGCGGCTGGACCGGATGACCAAGCCCCGGGGAGCGCTGGGCCAGGTCGAGGCGCTGGCCGTCGACCTGGCCGGGATCGCCGGCGCGTGCCCGCCGCCGGTGCCCGAGCCCGCCGCGGTCGCGGTGTTCGCCGCCGACCACGGCGTGCACGCCCGGGGCGTCACGCCGTGGCCGCAGGAGGTCACCGCGCAGATGGTCGCCAACTTCCTGGCCGGGGGTGCGGTGGTCAACGCGTTCGCCCGCCGGATCGGGGCGAGCGTGCACGTCGTGGACGTCGGCGTGGCCGCGCCGCTGGACGCCGCGGACGGCCTGCTGGTCCGGCGGGTGGCCCCCGGCACCGCAGACATGACAGCGGGCCCCGCCCTGGAGCGGTCCCAGGCACTGGCCGCGGTCGAGGCGGGCATCGCGGTGGCCGCCGAACTGGTGGCCGCCGGGCACCGCTGCCTGGTCACCGGCGACATGGGCATCGCCAACACGACCGCGGCGGCCGCGCTGGTCTGCGCGTTCACCGGGGCCGACCCGGGCGCCGCGACGGGCCGCGGCACCGGCGTCGACGACGCCACGCTGGCCCGCAAGACCGCCGTCGTCGCCCGGGCGCTAGCCCGGCACCGCCCCGACCCGGCCGACCCCCTCGGCGTGCTGGCCGCGTTCGGTGGCCTGGAGCACGCCGGCCTGGCCGGCCTCGTGCTCGGCGGCGCCGCCCACCGGGTCCCGGTGCTGCTCGACGGCGTCAACGCGGGCGCCGCCGCGCTCGTGGCGGCCGCGTTCGCGCCGGACGCGCTGGGCTACTGCGTGGCCGGGCACCGCTCCGCCGAGCCGGGCCACCGCCTGGCCCTGGCCCACCTGGGCCTGGAGCCGCTGCTCGACCTGGGCATGCGCCTGGGCGAGGGCACCGGCGCCCTGCTGGCGCTGCCGGTGCTGCAGGCGGCCGCGCAGGCGATGGCCGACGTGGCGACCTTCGACGCCGCCGGCGTGGTCGACAAGGACGCGTAGCGCTCAGGGTTGTGACGACGCGGAGCCCCTCAGGGTTGTGACGACGCGGACCCCTCAGGGCTGTGAGGACGGTAGCCCTCAGGGCTGTGACGATGCGGAGTCCGTGCCGTGCTCGCCGTGCGGGCGCAGCCCCGGCCAGGTCACCCGGATCAGGTGGATGGCCAGCGCGCCGATGACGGCCGCGTCCACGGTGAGCGCCAGGCGCTGCAGCAGCCCGCCCGGGTCGAACCCGAGCGTGACGTCGACGAGTTCGGGGAACCAGTCGCCCAGCCGGCTCACGACGTAGGCGACCGCCAGCCCGGCCGTCCACGCCGTCAGCGCGCGCACCACCCCCACGGTGGGCCGCCACGCCGGCGCCTCGCGCAGCCGCGGCAGCAGCGCCCAGCCGCCCATGGCCAGCAGCGCGAGGAAGCCGGCGCCGGCGATCTGGTGGATCCAGCCGGTGACGGTCTCCACCGCGGGCGACTGGTCGGTGGGGAAGACGGTGGCGATGACGAGGCAGCCCGCCCACGCCGAGAAGTAGGCGGCAGGCTTGCCGCGCAGCCGCACCCCCGCCCGCGCCATCCCGAGCAGCAGCGCGACCATCGACGCGGCCAGCGTCAGCGCCGCGGAGTCCGCGGGCGGCCCGCCGCCGTCGACGAAGACGTACATGCTCAGCGGCTGCGAGATGGGGTCGACGTCGGACCAGAAGGCCACCGCGAGGTAGACCACGAGCGCGAGTGCCCGCGCGGCGGCGACCAGCGCGACGAGCGCGAGCACGAGCGACACCAGACCGAGGCGGAGGCCGGGGCGCTGCACCCGTCCATTCTGCGACAACGCAGGGTGTTCGGGGGGACATCGACGCACCCGTCGGAGGCCGGATCTAGGCCATGTTCACCCTGGCGTTGACCGCCAGGTGGTCGCTGGGGCCCCTGCGGGCCACTTGCACGTCCTCCAGACGGGCGCCGCGGGCCAGCAGGTGGTCCAACTGCATCCGGGGGCGCCACGCCGGGTAGGTCGGCCCGGCCGGGGCGGTGCGGGCCCAGCCGGTGCCCCGCAGGGCCGCGCCCAGCGCCCGGTGGGGCAGGTTGAGGTCGCCGGCCAGCACCGCGGTCGGGCCGGCCAGCGCCGTCCACGACAGGGCCCGGCGGAGCTGGTGGACCGCCCGCCACGTCACGTACGTCAGGTGCGTGCCGGTCAGCACGATCTCCCCGCCGCCGGGCGGCCGCAGCCGCGCCCGCAGCGCCACCCGGGGCTCGCGGTCCCAGGCGGGCGGGTGGTCGAAGCCCTCCGGCAGCCGCCGCCGGGTCGCGCCGCCGGGCAGGACCAGCCGGCGCACGTCGTGCAGCGGGTGCGGGCTGAGCAGCCCGATGCCGTAGGCGGGGCCGCCGGGGTCGGGCACGCCCTGCGGCAGCGCGTCCCAGCTGCGGACCGGCTCCCCGAGCAGGGCCGGGGCGAACGCGCCGTGCCAGCCGAGCTTGTCGGCCAGCACGCTGAGCTGGTCGAGGCCGCCCGAGCGCGGCAGCTCGCGGTCGACCTCCTGCACCGCGACGGCGTCGGCGTCCAGCGCGGCGATGCCGTCGGCGACCGCGCCGAGGTCGACCCGCCCCGTGCGCACGTCGCGGCAGTGCAGCAGGTTCCAGGTGGCGATCCTCACCGGGGCTCCGTCACGGGCGGCCTTCGGGCGGCGACGGGTCGCGGTTCACCGAACCAGCGCGTCGATGATCGCCTCGGCGGTCGTGTCGCCCTCGTAGAGCTCGCCGTTGACGAAGAACGTCGGGGTGCCGCGCACGCCGCTGCGCACGCCTGAGTTGAAGTCGGCCTCGACGCGGTCCTCGACGAAGCGGGTGGCCGGCCAGGTGACCTTCTCCGGCTTGGCCCCGATCTCCTCGGCGTAGCGGCGCAGGTCGTCCTGGGTGAGGCGCGGCTCGTCGCCGGAGAACAGCTTCTCGTGCATCGGCCAGTACAGCCCGTGCAGCGCCGCGCCCTCCGCCGCCACCGCGGCCGACAGCGCGAACGGGTGCAGCTCGGCGAGCGGGAAGTGCCGGAACACGAACACCAGGCGCTCGCCCAGCTTCTCGCGCACCTCGTTGACGACCGGCACCGCGGCCCGGCAGTACGGGCACTCGAAGTCGCCGTACTCGACCAGGCTGTACTCGGCGCCGAGCACGCCGAGCAGGTGGTCGTAGGTCCCTATCCGTGGGTCGAGCGTGATCGCCGGCCTCCTCAGGCAGGATGACGTCCCGTGGCGATCACGACCCTAGCCGAGCGCGGCGAGCTGAGCCGGGCCGCGCGCACCTTCCTGCGAACCGAATCCGGATCGGCGGTGCTGCTGCTGGCCGCCGCGGTCATCGCTCTGGTGTGGGCCAACCTCGACCTGGGGTACGAGGAGTTCTGGCACCTGGAGTTCCGGATCGGCGTCGGCGACCAGGACCTGGCGCTCGACCTGCGGCACTGGGTCAACGACGGGCTGATGGTGCTGTTCTTCTTCAGCGTCGGGCTGGAGATCAGCCGCGAGACGACGCTGGGTGAGCTGCGCGGCGCCCGGGCGATCGCCGCGCCCGCGCTGGCCGCGTTGGGCGGGCTGACCGTCCCGGCCGCGCTGTTCCTGCTGTTCAACTTCGACGGCCCGGCCGCGGGCGCCTGGGGGATCGCGATCTCCACCGACACCGCGGTGGTGATCGGCGTGCTGGCGCTGGTCGGGCCGCGCTGCCCCGACCAGCTGCGGGTGTTCCTGCTCGCGCTGGCCATCGTCGACGACATCGGCGCGGTCGGCGCGATCGCGCTCTTCTACACCGACGACGTCGACGTCGTGGCGTTGCTCACGGCCGTCGGGCTGTTCGTGGCGCTGCTGGCGCTGCGGTTCGTCAACTTCTGGCGGACCCCGATCTACGTGCTGATCGGCGTGGTCATGTGGCTGGCCGTGCTGACCTCCGGGGTGCACCCGAGCGTGGTCGGGGTGGTGCTGGGGCTGCTGGTCAACGCCTACGCGCCGCGCCTGCGCGACATGGCCCGCGCGCAGGTCGTGGGCAGCAGCTTCCTGCTCGACCCGAGTCCGGCGCGAGCGCTGGCCGCGCAATCCGCGGTGAGCGAGGCGGTCTCGCCGAACGAGCGGCTGCAGTTGCGCATCCAGCCGTGGAGCAGCTACGTGATCGTGCCGGTGTTCGTGCTGGCCAACGCGGGCGTCCAGCTGACCGGACCCAGCCTGCTCGCGGCCGCCACCTCGCCGCTGACCTGGGGCATCATCGTCGGGCTGACGGTGGGCAAGCTCATCGGCGTCACGGCGGGCACCTGGGTGGCGCTGCGCACCGGGCTGGGCACCGTGCCCGACACGCTGCGCTGGGGCCAGCTGGTCGGCGGGGCCGGGCTGGCCGGGATCGGGTTCACGGTGGCGCTGTTCATCACCGAGCTGGCGCTGACCGACGAGGAGCTGATCAACGACGCCAAGATCGGCATCCTGACCGGCTCGATCCTGGCCGCGTTGATCGGCTGGCTGATCTTCCGGGTGGCCGGCGAGCGCGGCGGCCAGTGCGCGCCGTCGGGCCTGCCGGTGCTGCCGCCGCGCCCCTGGCGCCCGCCGGCCTGACCGGGGGTCAGGCCAGGCTGGCGAGGGGATCGGCCCGGGTCAGCCGGCCGTCGTCGGCCGGGAGCGTGCGGGCGCGCCCGGGGCCGGTGGAGCGGGTCTCGAAGCGCACGGTCACCCGGCCGTGCCCGGCGCCCTGCACCCAGCCGTGGCCGTGCTCGGCGTGGTGGACGTCGTCGCCGGGGCGCCACGGGCGGGGCTCGTCGACGGCGACGGGCGCCTCGACGTCGACCGCCTCCGGTTGCGGGGCGGGGCCGGCGTCGCCGTGGAAGGCCGCGTCGAACAGGGCCGGCGGCGGGTCGTCGACCAGGCCGGCCAGCGAGACGCCGATCAGGCGCACCCCGTCCTCCGGGACGGCGTTGCGGGCCAGCCGCTGGGCGACCGCCGTCAGCGCGGCGAGGTCGGTGCTGCCGGCGGCGGCCGTCTCGGAGCGGGTGACCGTGGTGAAGGCCGCGCTGCGGATCTTGACCGTCACCGTGCGGGCGGCCCGCCCGGAGGCCAGGAGCCTGCGGTGGGCGCTGCCGGTGATGCGGGCGACGGCCTCGTGCACGGCCGCCATGGCCGTGAGGTCGGTCTCGAAGGTCGTCTCCGCGCTGATCTGCTTCGCCGCGCCCCGGGGGGCGACCGGGCGGTCGTCGACGCCGTGCGCGAGGCGGTGCAGCTCGGTGCCGATGGCGGTGCCGAGCAGGCCGTTGAGCTCGCGGGTGTCCATCGCGGCCAGCTCGCCGACGGTCCGGATGCCCAGCTTGGCCAGCGCGGCGTCGGAGACCGGGCCGATCCCCGACAGCGCCCGCACCGGCAGCGCGGCGAGCACGTCGCGCTGCTCGGCGGGGGCGACCACCCGCAGCCCGTCGGGCTTGGCCAGCTCGGAAGCGATCTTGGCGAGCTGCTTGCCGGAGCCGGCCCCGACCGAGGCCGGCATGCCGGTGGCGCCCCGGACGTCGGCCCGCAGCCGCGCGGCGAAGCGCTCGACCTCGACGGCGTCGGCCCCGGCGAGGGCGGGCGGCTCCAGGAACGCCTCGTCGATCGAGACCGGCTCCAGCACCGGCGACGCCTCGGCGAGCACGCCCATGACCCGCTCGGACAGCGCCTTGTAGAGGGCGCCGCGCGGCGGCAGCACGACGGCGTTCGGGCAGAGCCTGCGCGCCTGCCCCATCGGCATCGCGGAGCGGGCGCCGTGCACGCGGGCCTGGTAGCTGGCGCCGGCCACGACCGCCCGCGGACCCAGCCCGCCGACCAGCACGGGGCGCTCGCGCAGGGTGGGGCGGGTGAGCTGCTCGGCGGAGGCGAAGAACGCGTCCATGTCCAGGTGCAGCACCCACCTCCCGCTCACCCCGCCATCGTCCCCCGCGCCCCCGACAAGTCGTCGGTCCGCCGTCGAGAACGAACTTGTCGTGATCAACAGGGCCAAACGATCACGACAAGTTCGTTCTCGACGGGGTCAGGGGGCGCGCAGGAGGTCGTCGCCGTCGGACTCGCGGACCGCGAGCGGGTCGGGCCCGAGGCCGGCGACGGCGCCCGCGTAGCCCGGTGCGGGCCGCAGGTCGCGCAGCCACACCGGCTGGGTCGGCGCTCCCGCGCCCACCCAGCCGAGCACGCCGTCCGGGCCCAGGGTGATGTCGCTCATCGGGGCGGACAGGCCCTCCCCGGTGGCCTTCAGCAGGGCCTCCTTGCGGGTCCACAGGGTGAAGAAGGCGGCCTCGTCGGCGACGGCCTCCCCGGGCGAGCGGACGTGCGCGGCCATCGCGGTGATGTCGGAGAGCGGACGGGCGCGCTCGACGTCGAGGCCCACCGGGCCGCTGTGCACGGCGACGCCGACCACGTCGCCGGCGTGGGTGAGGGAGAAGCCGGGGCCGCCGGGCAGGACCGGCTTGCCGTGCTGCTCGCCGCAGCGGCAGGTGCGGTCGAAGCGCAGTTCCGCCGGATCCGCGCCGACGGCGTCGGCCAGCACCAGCCGGGTGAGGGCGTGCGCGGCGAGGTAGCGGGCGCGGTCGGCGGGCAGGCGGAAGCGGGGGAGGCGGGCCCGCTCGGTGTCGTCGAGGAGTACGACGAGGTGGGCGGCGGTGTCGGGGTCGACCGGCCGGGCCCACCGGATCTCGCACGTGCCGCTCACCCGGCCATCGTCACATGCTCCGGTCCGCTACCGGCAGAACAGGGTGACGGCGGCGCCGCCGTCCCGTGGACGCGGGACGGCGGCGCCGGGGCGTGGTCGGGTCCGCCGGCTGGCGTGTGCCGCGGGTGCCCCCGGCCACGCCGGGTGGGTCAACCCGTGCGACGCACGGGGTTGACCCGGCGGCCCTGCGCCGCGCGAGGTCGGTGCGGGGTGCCGGTTCGGACGGCACCCCGGTCGTCACGACCCTTCGCGCGGCCGCGACGGGCCGCCCGGTTGGCCGGCGCCGCTGCGGCGTCGACCGGGTTGTCGGGTTGGGGGCTCTGGTCGGAGCCGGGGAAGGGCGGCTGGACACGCATGGGTGTACCTCCTGCGACGAAGACCGGGATGGGCGCCACGGGGCACGGGCCGTGGGCCCGTGCGGGACTGGTCGGAGCCGGTTCGACCGTCCGGGCGTGCCGGGACGGCGTGGACGCTGGCGGGCCGGAGCCACCGGACCGCGGCCGATGCGACGGCCTTCGTTACAGGCGCATGGACAGGACGGTAGACCCGCCGCGGGAGCGCCGCGAGCGATTTATCGACGACGGGCCGCCGGCGGCGCGCGCGGCTACCGTGGGGCACCGTGGTCGAGGCAGCGGACGTGGTCGTCATCGGGGGCGGGATCGCCGGGGCCTCGGTCGGCTACGAGCTGGCCGCCACCCGGCGCGTCGTGCTGCTGGAGGCCGACCGGGCCCTCGCCCGCCACTCCACGGCGCGGTCCGCGGCCACCTACATCCCCGGCCACGGGGTGCCCGAGGTCCGGGCGCTGATCGCGGCCAGCGGGCCGCGCTTCGCCGCGCTCGCGGCCGAGCTCGGCGCGCCGCCGCTGCTGAGCCGCCGCGCGGTGCTGCACGTCGCACTCGACGAGGAAGGCGAGCGCGTGCTCGCCGCCGACCTGGCCGAGCAGGCCGGTGAGCCGGGCGCACCGCGGCCGCTGGC